>NZ_WHPN01000332.1 GCF_009735685.1 Streptomyces lycii
CCGGGAAGCGGGGCCCGGGGCCGGAACCGGCCGCGGGCACCCCGCACGGGCGGCTCCCGTCAGCCGGTGCCGCCCCGGCCGGCGGTGGGGGCGGCGGCACGGCCCCGGCGCGAGCGGGCCGCGAGGAGCACCGTCCCGGCCGCGGTACCGGCGAGCACCCCCCAGGAGACGGCGTCCCCGATGGCCGAGTACGGGGTGGACGAGCCCCGGACCGGGACCTCGGCGTACCAGATGCCCGAGTCGGTGGTGGTGTCCTGCGTGGACAGCTCACGGCCACGGGCGTCGTACGCGCTCGACTGGCCGTTGAAGTCCTGGCGGACCAGGGCGTAGCCGTTCTCGATCGCCCGCAGCCCCGCCATGGCCGTGTGGGTGCGCCCCATCTCGGGCCAGTCGCCGCCCGGGACGAACAGGATGTCGGCGTCGACGTGGCCGGCCGCGGGGAAGTCGGCGTCGTAGCAGATGACGTTGGCCAGCCGCCCGTACGGGGTGTCGACGACCGGGACCCGGCCGTCTCCCGGGGTGTAGGTCTCCAGGCCGGGGATCGGCTTGGCCTTCTCGTAGTCCCACAGCCTGTCCCCGTCGGGTCCGAAGAGATGGGTCTCGTCCCTGCCGTGGGGGGCCTCCGGCAGATATGTCAGGTCGGCCACGAGGAGGTAGATGTCGTTGTCGTCCGCGACCGCCGACGCCCGCCGCAGGTACGCCGCGTGGTCCTCGTCGAGGATCCGCGCGGCGTTCTCGGACCAGACGACGATGCGCGCCCCGCCGTCGGCGGCTTGCTCGGTCTGCCGGAACAGGTCGTCGAGCAGCGGTCCGGCGGCCCGGCGCACGGCGGAGCGGTCGGTGGCGCCCGGGTCGGTGACCCCGAGGCGTGACGTGCCGTGCACCGCCGTCTCGGCGTCCACGGCCGCCCGGCTCGGGTTGACACCGGCGGTCCGGACGGTGTCGTCGCCGGTGGTGGTGGACATGAGACGGACCTGCCCGCCGACGACGACCAGCGCGAGGATCCCCGCGTACACGGCGGCCGGGCGCAGCGCGGACCGGTGCAGGCCGCGTTCCCACACCAGATTGCCGACCGTCGCCCCCGCTCCGATGAGGAACGCGACGGCGTACGGCCCGGTCAGCGCGGTGAACTGGAGGAGAGCGGTGAAGGGGTGCTGGGACGCCGCCCGCATGCCGTAGGCGGTGCCGAACGGGCCGAAGGTCCCGAGGAGGAACTCGACCGACATGGCGGTGGCGGGAAACAGCAGCAGCCTGCCGGGCGTCCCGGCGCGGGCCCCGAGCAGCCGGTCGGCGGCGTAGGGCAGGCCGTAGACGACCCCGAAGGCGGCGATGCCCAGGAGCGTGAGGGGGGTGACGGGGACCGCGAGCTGGACCATCCACAGGAGCGCCGAGGCCACGGTCACGGCGAACACCGCGGGCAGGGCCACGCGCGGGCGGGTGTCGCGCTGGAAGCGGAGGAGGAGCAGGGGCGCGGCCCAGGCGGCGAGCGGCAGGTCGAACCGGCCTCCGACGGACAGCAGGGACGCCGCTGCCGCGCCCCCGAAGTACAGCCACAGGCGTCGCAGGGAGGGAGCGGAGCGGGACGGGCCGGTGGGCGGCGGAACGCTGCGGGGCGGGCCGCTGCGGGGTGCGCCGGCGGGGGCCGGAGCGGTCGGAGGGGGTGGGGCAGTGCGGGCATCGGACACGGGAAGTCCCTGGCGTCGTGGAGGCCGGCGGGCACGGGCCGTCGGGGCACGGACGCCGGCGAGAAACAATTTGCTTCGAGTCTCGAACCAAACGCAACGTAACAGCTTCGAGCCTCGAAGGAAACTGGTAGGCTCACGGCATGACGGAGAGGTGCACGGCATGAGGGAGCAGCCGCTCGCAGCGGTGGTGCGCGCGAATCACGAGATCTTCATGCTGACCAGCGACCGGATCACCGGCGTGCTCGGCGAACTCGGCCTCACGCACGCCACGGCGCAGGCGCTCTGGGCCCTCGACCCCGAGGGCCCCGCTCCCTCGATGAAGGCACTGGCCGGGCAGCTGTTCTGCAACGCGCCCAATCTCAGCTTCGTCGTCAACCAACTCGTCGAGCGAGGTCTCGTCGAGCGGGACACGGATCCCGGGGACCGGCGCTCACGGGTGGTGGTGCTGACCGCCGAGGGCCGCCGCACGCGCGAACGGGTGATGCGGGTGACGCTCGAGGAGACGCCGTTCGCGGGCTGCGAGCCGGAGGAGCTGGACCAGCTCGCGGAGATCCTCCGGCGCGTCCTGGCCCGTGCGGGCCGGGGACCGGCCGGCTGAGCGCACCGGCCGGGCGGACCGGCCGGGGAGCCGCGGAAACGCCGGCCCGGGCGTGCCGGGCCCGCCGCGCGAGCACGGGCCGGGGCCCGTTCTCGTAACATCCTTTCCGACATGTTTCCGGACCAGTGACATCCGAGTGGGGATTCCATGGACACACGCGTCGAAACGCATGAATTCCAGGCCGAGGCGCGGCAGCTGCTGCGGCTGATGGTCCACTCGATCTATTCGAACAAAGACGTCTTCCTGCGGGAGCTGATCTCCAACGCCTCCGACGCCCTGGACAAGCTGCGCCTCGCCCACCTCACCGACAGCGACCTGCCGGCCGACGTGTCCGACCTGCACATCGCGCTGGAGGCGGACCGGGAGCGGCGCACGCTGACGGTCCGCGACAACGGCATCGGCATGACCCGCGACGAGGTCGTGGGGCTCATCGGTACGGTCGCCAAGTCCGGCACCGCGGAGCTGCTGCGGCAGCTGGAGGAGTCGAAGGACGCCGCGGCCTCGCAGGATCTGATCGGGCGCTTCGGCGTCGGCTTCTACTCGGCCTTCATGGTGGCGGACCGGGTCACCCTGCTCACCCGGCGGGCGGGCGAGGAGAGCGGGACCCGCTGGGAGTCCGACGGCGACGGCACGTACACCGTCGAGCAGGTCGGCGACGCGCCGCAGGGCACCGCGGTCACCGTGCACCTGAAGCCGGCGGACGCGGAGGACCACCTCTTCGACTACACCGATCCCTGGAAGATCCGGGAGATCGTGAAGCGGTACTCGGACTTCATCTCCTGGCCGATCCGCATGGAGGCCGAGCGGCCGGACGGCGAATCGGGCACCCGGAGCGAGACCGAGACGCTGAACTCCATGAAGGCCCTCTGGGCCCGCCCCCGGTCGGAGGTGAAGGACGAGGAGTACCACGAGTTCTACAAGCACCTCAGCCACGACTGGCAGGACCCGCTGGAGACCGTCTCCCTGCGCGCCGAGGGCTCGTTCGAGTACGAGGCGCTGCTGTTCCTCCCCGCGCGGGCACCGCTCGACCTGTTCAGCCGCGACGCCGTGTCCGGCGTGCAGCTGTACGTCAAGCGCGTCTTCATCATGGACGACTGCCGGGAGCTGATGCCCGAGTACCTGCGCTTCGTCAAGGGCGTCGTCGACGCGGCGGACCTCTCGCTCAACATCTCCCGGGAGATCCTCCAGCAGGACCGGCAGATCCAGCTGATGCGCCGCCGGCTGGTCAAGAAGGTGCTGTCGACGGTGAAGGGCCTGATGACCTCGGACCCCGAGCGCTACCGGACGTTCTGGGACCAGTTCGGCCGCGTGGTCAAGGAGGGGATCATCACCGACCCCGACAACCAGCGGGCCGTCCTCGACATCGCGTCCTTCGCCTCGACGCACGACGCGGACGAGCCGGTGACGCTGCGGGCCTACGTCGAGCGGATGAAGGACGGCCAGGAGGACATCTACTACTCCACCGGCCAGTCCCGCTCGGTGCTGGAGAACTCCCCGCACATGGAGGCCTTCCACGCCAAGGGCTACGAGGTCCTGCTGCTGACCGACCCGGTCGACGAGATGTGGGTCGAGTCGGTCCGGGAGTACGACGGCAAGCGGCTGCGGCCGGTCAACCAGGGGGACACCGGCCTCCCGGCGGAGGACGACGGCGAGGACGGCGAGAAGGCGAGGACGGAACGCGACCGGCAGGAGAGCGACTTCACGCCGCTGCTGTCCTGGCTGAGGGAGCAGCTGGCGGACGAGGTGAAGGACGTACGGCTGTCCTCCCGTCTCACCAGCTCACCGGCCTGCCTCGTCGGTGACGCCCAGGACCTCCCGCCGTCGCTGGAGCGGATGTACCGGGCCATGGGCCAGGAAGGCCCGCCGGTCAAGCGGATCCTGGAGCTGAACCCCGGGCACGACCTGGTGACCGGGCTGCGCCGGGCACACGCGGAGCGGGCCGGCGACCCGGCCCTGCGGGAGACCGCCGAACTGCTGCACGGCACGGCGCTGCTCGCGGAGGGCGGCGGCCTGAACGACCCGGCGCGGTTCGCACGGCTGCTGGCCGACCGGCTGGCGCGGACGCTGTAGCGGCAGCGGCGGATCCGGTCCCGGTCCGCCGGTCCCGGTCCGCCGGTCCCGGTCCGCCGGTCCCGGTCCGCCGGTCCCGGTCCGCCGGTCCTCCGCTTCCGGGAGCCGCCACCGCGGCTCCCGGAAGCGGAGGGACGGCCTGCGGGCCCGTGCCGTGTGACGAGCCCTGACCGCCACGGTGGCGGCCCGGGCGCGGAGCGCACCCGCCCGGGCCCGAGCCGGACCTTGGGTCAGAGTTGGTCCCTCGTAGGGATCTGGAGCGCGGTGGTGCTGGCCGCGGGAGCGTCGACCTGGCGGAACAGCGAGTCGATGGTGATCGTCTGGAAGAGATCGCCGTTGTACATGGGCTGCGAGCTGACGAGCCCCATCTGCGGGTCGACCCATACGATTCTGCCGTTGTGGTTGACGCCGTTGACCGCGTGAACGAGGTTGGTCTCCTCGCGCCGGAACACCACGATGCTGCACGCTCCGTGCCCGGCCTGAGCCAGCCTGGCCGCCACGACCCCCCACTCGCCCTGGACCTGTGTGCCCGGGGGTGCCTCGACGCCCCCGAAGCTGCCGCCCAGCATCGCTGCCGCCGTCTGGTTCCCCCCGCTTTCCACATCCCTCGGACCGGTGTTGTGAACCCCGGCCGCGACGGTGGGATTGCCCGACCACGAGGCCACGAAACTGCGCGCCGCATCGATGCAGTTGCGCCGGTACGCGTCGTCGCCCTTGCCCCGCCTGCTGTTGAGCGCCTTCACCCAGGCCGCGGCCTCCAGGTCGGAGGCGGAACCCTGGCCGGCGTCCGAGCCGGGAACGATCTTCTTGAGCTGTTTGAGAAGTCCGCCGACGAGTTCGGTGGCCGGCGCGATCGGGTCGGGGAACTTCTGGAAGGTGCCGTCGGCCTCCCTGGGAAAGACCTTCTCCAGATGCTTCTGGTCCTTCTCCCTGAAGGCCTTCATCTTGCCCGGCCCGTACTCCCGTGGATTGTCCAGTGAACCGGGAGCCCTGGTGCCGGAAACGCGCTGCACGGGCAGCACCGGACCCGTGGTGCCGTGGGCATGCCCCTGCCGCTGCGCCTCCACAGCCCGCGCCACGGCCGCGTTGCCCGCGGAGCGCTGCAGGGCCAGGACATCGGCTGCGCCACCGAGCACCGGCGGGGCGCTCCGGCCCGTACCGGGAGCGGTGGCCTGCTCCGTCCGGCGGGGCGGCGACCCCCCGCCGGACCGGTACCGTTCTGACTGCCCGCGCGCACGCATCAGGTGCTCCCCCTCCGCCGGTCCTCAACATTCCAGACCTACCGGTTCACACCCCCCGGCAGACAGTCCGAAAGGGCATCACCGCGGGCAGGCTTCGGAGGGTGCCGCGCACACCCGGGCCCACGGGCGGGCCCGGGTACGCGCCGCCGCGGCTGCTACAGGCCGAAGAACTCCACAGCGGCCGCCGCCATGCCCTCGGACGGCAGGTTGTGGCCGGCGCCCTGGACGCTGATCGACTCGACGTGCGTGACACCGTCGGCGCCGGTGAAGTTCTCCCGCTGCCAGCCCTGCCGCGGCTGGTCCGTCGAGGTCGGGGACCGGTCCAGCCCGAAGACGTTCGTCCACTGGTCGGTGGACTCCCCCAGCAGCTGGTACGGGACCAGGGTGTCGTTCGTGCCGTGCCACAGCTGCACCCGGGGCCGTTCGCCGGTGTGCTCCGGGTAGGCCTGCCGCACCGCGTCGCCCCACTCCTGCGGCGTACGGTCCATGGAACCGTTGACGCACTTGCTGACGGTGGGCGGGAAGTCGGCCTCGTTCGCGAAGCAGTTGAAGGGCACGCCCATGAAGACCGTGCCGGCCCGGAAGACGTCCGGGTAGAGGGCGAGCAGGGCGTTCGTCTCCATGCCGCCGGAGGAACTGCCGGTGACGAAGACCTGCTGCGGGTCGGCACCGTACTGCCGCTCCGCGTACTCGACCATCGAGACGATCGACGCCGGGTCGCTGCCGCCGCCGCGCCGCTTGGAGGCGTCGGACCACACGTCGAAGCAGTTGCCCATGGCTGTCGACTTGGTCGCGGTCGGGTAGACGACCACGAATCCGCGCTGGTCGGCCAGGGGAGCGAAGCCCGACTGCTGGTGGAAGCCGGGGCCGGAACCGCCGCAGCCGTGCATCGCCACGACGACCGCGGGCTGTTCGGAGACGTTGTCCGGCACGTAGGCGTGCATGCGCAGGCCGCCCGGGTTGTCGCCGAAGTCGGTGACCTCGGTCAACTGGGCGGCGGACGCGGACGAGGGGACGAGAACGCCTGTCGCGAAGATGCATAAGGCACCGGCAACGGCCGCGATCGCGGCCCTGATGCGGGTCATACCTGCCTCCTGAGGCGTGGGGGGGACCTGCTGGGTCCGTGGGGAGGACTGAGATTAGGCAGTATCCTGACGGCCGTCAATGATTCGCCTAACATTGGGGGCGGGCATGCCGCGGGCGTGCGCCTGCGGCGCGACGGGACAGCGGCACGACGGCATGACGGGACGGCGGGACGACGGCACGACGGCATGGCGGGACGGCGGCACGGCGGGACGACGGCACGGCGGCCGGCGGAGTCACCGGCACGGCGGACACGGCGCGGGCCGTGCGGTCTTGACGGCGTAAGCCAACTCGCCTAGTTTCCGACCGGCTTCGGCACTTCGAATGCCGTTCGACATGTCGAACTGCTCACCACTCCGCGCCCCGCCCAGCTCCACCCCCCACCACGAGCCGCACCGGACAGCGTCCGCACCGGCGCCCACCCGCCGGCCCATACCCGGAGGGCGACCCGGACGCCGGTTTGGGAGCGCTCCCATAGCGAAGGAGTCCACCATGCGCCCCACTCGACGCACCGGCGCCGTTCTCGGCGGGCTGGCCCTGCTCCTCGGCGCCTCGGTCTCGGGCCCGGCGACCGCGCCGGCCGGAGCGTCGGAGACCACGGACCGCACTCCTCCGGCCGCCTCCGCGGCCGATCTCCCGAGCAGCTTCCAGTGGTCCTCAACCGGGCCGGTCATCGCCCCGAAGTCGGACGCGAGCCACGACATCGCGGGCATCAAGGACCCGTCGGTGGTCTTCCACGACGGGAAGTGGCACGTCTACGCGAGCACCACCAGCACGGCCGGCAACTACAGCCTGGCGTACACGAGTTTCGAGGACTGGTCCCGGGCGTCCGCGGCCCCGCAGTACTTCCTCGACCAGAACCCGAACATCGGCACCGGCTACCGGGCCGCTCCGCAGGTGTTCTACTTCGCGCCGCAGGACAAGTGGTATCTGGTCTACCAGACCGGCAACGGGTCCTTCTCCACCACCGACGACCCCGGGAAGCCGGAGACGTGGAGCGCCCCGCAGAACTTCTACTCCGGCATGCCGGACATCATCCGCGACAACATCGGCGACGGTTACTGGGTCGACTTCTGGGTCATCTGCGACGACGTGAAGTGCTACCTGTTCTCCTCCGACGACAACGGGCACCTGTACCGCTCGGAGACCACCGTGGAGGACTTCCCGAACGGCTTCACCAACACGGTCATCGCCATGGAGGACTCGGACCGGTACCGGCTGTTCGAGGCCGTCAACATCTACCGGATCAAGGGCTCGGACAGCTATCTGATGCTCCACGAGGCGATCGGCACCGACGGCCGCAGGTACTTCCGGTCCTGGACGTCGGACGCCATCACCGGCCCGTGGACGGCGCTGGCCGACACGGAGAGCAACCCGTTCGCGCGCGCCAACAACGTCACCTTCGAGGGCTCGCCCTGGACCAACGACATCAGCCACGGCGAGCTGCTGCGCGACGGCACCGACCAGACGCTCACCATCGACCCGTGCGATCTGAGGTACCTCTACCAGGGCATGGATCCGAACGCCGGGGGCGAGTACAACAAGCTGCCGTGGCGGCTCGGACTGCTCACGCAGACCAACTCCGCCTGCTGATACGGGCGGGCGGGCCACCGGGTGGGCGGGGCACCGATGACCCCGGCGGGCGACGTGCCCGGCGGCGGTGCACCCGGCCACCGCGCCGACGGTGGCCCGTCCGCGCGCGGGGACGGCCCCGGGGGCGGGGACGGCACCGGCGACCGGTCCCGGATTGCGGGACCGGTCCCGGGCGCCGGCCCGGTGCGGGGCCGACCCCAGGGGGACGCGGTCACCGGGGAGGCGGCGGAGCTACCAATGGGCCGGTCGGCTCAGCCCCTCCGGAATTCCGGTGGCCGCGTCCCCCCGGGCCGCGTTCAGCTGGGCCTGGGTCAGGAAGACGCTGCCGGTGAGGTCGGCGCCGGCCAGCTCCGCGTCGCGCAGGTCCGCCCCGATCAGGTCGGCCGCCCGCAGATCGGCCCCGGTCAGGTCCGCCGCGACGAGGAGCGCGCCGCGGAGACTCGCGCCGCGCAGATCGGCGCCGCGCAGCCGGGCACCGACGAGGTCGGCGCCCCGGTGGTTCTTCTTGCGGCCCGGGACCCCCGCCCGTACGAGATCACCGGCGCGCAGCAGCAGGGCGTTCACCTCCTCGCGGAGCGCCGGTACGTCGAGCGCGGTCAGGGTGGCGGCGTCGGCGCGGGTGAGTCCCTCGATACGGGACCGGGCGCGGCGGAGACCGTCGTGAACGGGCCGGGCCGCGGGCAGGGAGAGGGCCTCGGTGACGTACCAGAGCAGTTCGTGGAGCCCGCGCATCACCGGGAAGACCTCGAACATCTGCCCGGCGGTCTCCGGGGCCTCGCGCCAGGACGTGCCGCGGAACGTGACGCGGGAGACCTGCTGTCCGGCGCCGAAGCAGTCGTAGACGGTGCAGCCGGGGTAGCCCTCGTCACGGAGGCGGGCGTGGATGCCGCAGCCGAAGTCGGAGCGCAGGTTCGCGCAGGGTCGGCCCGCGGGCTTGTCGGCGGCGAAGTCGGCGGAGGCGGCGAAGGGCAGGGCGACGCAGCACAGCCCGAAGCAGTTCGCACAGTCGGCCCGGAGAGCCGAGCGGTGGTCGGCGGCGGGGTTCTCGGGCATGCGCTGGTCCTTGGTTCGGTGGCGGTCGCTGGTGGCGGCCGGTGACGGTGGTCGCGGCCGGTGCGGGGCGACCGTACGCCCGCCCCGCACGGGGCGGTGCGGCCGGGGAGGCGCGCGGACCGCCCCGTACCGGCACGGCGCTCGAAGCCTCCCAGGGTAACCGCGCACGGGTCCCGGCGCGGCACGCGCCCTTGACAGTCGCGGGACTCTGGTACGAGCCGGGCGCACCGTCGGCCCCCGGCCGTTCCCGCTCACCGTTCGCCGCTCGCCGCCGCCCGCCACCGCGGCCTGCGACGGGACGCGCGGTCCGTGTGGCCCGCGCGGCTCCGCGGTGACGGGCCACTCCCCCACCCAGTGAAAAGGAAAGGTTCATGGCCCGAATACGGCATGTGTTCTCTTGCTTAATCGCTGTTGCAGCACTGATCGTCGCCTTCGCCCCCACAGCCGGCACCGCTCACGCCGACTCCCGGTCCGCGGACGCGGCCCCCGTACGCGTCATGCCGCTCGGTGACTCGATCACCGACGGCTTCAACGTCCCCGGCGGCTACCGAGTCGACCTGTGGCAGAAGCTGCTCGCCGGCGGTCACGAGGTCGATTTCGTCGGTTCGATGGCCAACGGCCCGGGCGAACTCGGTGACCGCGACCACGAAGGGCACTCCGGCTGGACGATCGCCCAGATCGACCAGAACATCGACAACTGGCTCAGCACCTACACCCCCCGGACGATCCTGCTGCACATCGGCACCAACGACATGTACGGCGGCGACCCGGGCGGCGCTCCGGCCCGGCTGGCCGCGCTGATCGACCGCATCACGGCGCGGGCCCCGGACACGGAGCTGTTCGTGGCGACGATCGTGCCGCTGTCCTTCTCCGACGGAACGGTGCGGGCGTTCAACGCGGAGATCCCCGGCATCGTGCAGAGCCGGGCCGACGCCGGGGCGCGTGTCCACCTGGTCGACATGTACAGCGCGCTGTCGCTCTCCGACCTGGCCGACGGCGTGCACCCGAACGCGACCGGCTACAGCAAGATGGCCACGCGGTGGTACGAGGCGCTGCTGTCGGTCCCGGGCAGCCTGGGCGGCGCCGAACCGGCCGCGCGCACGGCCGGACGGAGCTGACCGGGACGGCGGTACGCGTCTGACCGGCCCGCGCGGGTCCGGTGGCCCGTGGCCCGTGACCCATGGCCCGTGGCTTGCCCGGACTGGACCCGTGTCCGTGACCGGGCGGGAACGAGAGCGCAGGGGGCGCCGTTCGCTTTCGCTGCGATCGGCGCCCCCGACAGGTGTGCCGGGGTGCCGGGGCGCCGGGGTGCCGTCTGCGGGCGAACTCGGTTGTGATCGACCGCCGGTGACGCGATCATGCGCGTACCCCCGACCGACCTCAGCGACCCGACCGACCGGAAGGACGCCATGCCCGCCTACGTCATAGCCCACCTGCAAGAGGCCGCCCCGCACCCGGAGATCGCCGAGTACATCGAGCGCATCCCCTCCACCTTCGAGCCGTACGGCGGCCGCTTCCTGGTGCACGCCACCCAGCACGAGGTGAAGGAGGGCGACTGGCCCGGCCACGTCGTGATGATCGGCTTCCCCGGCGCCGCCGAGGCGCGGGCGTGGTGGGACTCCCCCGCCTACCGGGAGATCGCCCCGCTGCGCTCACGGCACATCGAGGGCGACATCATCCTGGTCGAGGGCGTCCCCGAGGACTACGACCCGGCGGCCACGGCGAAGGCCATGCGGGAGGCCCTGCCGGCCGACTGAGCCCCGCGGGCTGCAAGGGTTGCCGAAAGCCGGCTCGGGACTTGCCCGGAGCCGGCTTTCGGGCAGGTCAGAGCGCCGGCCGACCAGCGACGGTGCGGATGTCCTGCACGGCCACGTCGATGCCCTGCGCCCGCAGCGCCGGTCCGGCGTTCCCCGCCCGTTCCGCCTGCTTGTCAGCTACTGGCCGCCAACCCGACGAAGTCGGCCCAGGCTTCGGCTTCGACTTCCACCACGGGGCCTGAGGGGTTCTTGGAGTCACGCACGAGAACGCGTCCGAGAATGGCGGCGACCTCCACGCACTCACCACCGTTCCCCGTGCTGTAGCTGCTCTTGAACCATGCGGCCTCGGGTACAGCACCCTTGGTGCGCTGCACGCTCATGCCTCTCCCATCAGTTGCTCGATGAACGCCGACGACTCGTGCGGCGTCAGCGCCTGTGACCGGAGGATGCCATAGCGAGCTTCGAGCGTCCGCACGTACGTCGTATCCGTATACAGACGACTGTCATCCTGGATCTCCGCATAGGCGATGCGTTGCCCCTTGTCCGTGTCGATCAGCGTGAACGGGCCGCCGAGCGCGCCGTTGTCCTCTCGCCCGATGGGCATCACCTGCACCTCGACGCTTCTGAGCCGGCCGATGGCAAGGATGCGCTCCAGCGCTCCGCGCATCACGGTCGCGCCCCCGATCGGCCTGCGAAGTACCGCTTCCTCGATGATGAAGCTCATCAACGGTGCCGGAGTTCGCTCGAAGACAGCCTGCCGAGCGAGCCGGGCCTCCAAGCGCTGTTCGATCACCACGTCGTCCAGCAGGGGCCGGCCGCTGCATGCGGAAGACCGCCCGAGCGTATTCCTCCGTTTGCAGGAGACCCGGGACAGCGTAAACGGCGTACAAGCTCAGGGCCGTAGCCTTGGCCTCCAGTCCGGCCGCATCGCGGAAGAACGCCGGGTATTGAGCCCGCCCGATCTCTTCCTTCAATGCTGTGAGGACACCACCGGCGTCCAGCACCTCGTCGGCCCGTTCGATGAACCGGGGCTGCGGGATCCGCCGCCCCTGCTCCAGCGAAGCCACCGTGTCCGCCGAGTAGCCGATCCGCTTGCCGAACTCGATCCGGTCCAGGCCCGACCGAAGCCTCAGTGCCTTCAGTTGCCGTCCGAAGGCCGTCACCACTCCCCTGCTCTGCTCCTCCGAGCGTCCCTGCCCCGGCTCGTCCCCGTGCCGCACGGCTGTCACCCCGTCGTCCACCGCGTACCCCTCCGTACTCGCGTGGCGCGCACCGCGTACAAGGAGGTGGATGCGGCGCGTCATCCCTGGTCACGGTAAGCCACGCGACGCGACCCTGAGTGCATGAACAGCACCGAACTACCCGTCCGGGTGGGCCGTTTCGCGCGGCAGTACAGCTCCACTCCGCAGGGCGCGCGGCTCGCCCGTCACGCCTGTGCCGAGCAGCTCGACGCCTGGGGCATCCCGTACGGCAGCGACGCGCACGACGTGCTGCGGCTGGTCGTGGCCGAGCTGTGCGCGAACGCCGTGCAGCACGGGCACGTGCCCGGCCGCGACATCCGCGTGCGCCTCACCGTCGAGGCTGCGGAGCCGCCGCCGTCCCCGGAGGGGCTGCGTACGGCGGCCGGCGCCCCGGGCCGGACCGCGGTCACCGTACGCGTGGAGGTCACCGACAGCCGAGCCGAACGCCTCCCCGTGCGCGGCCCCGTCCCCGCTGACGCGCCGCCCGCCGACGCGCCGCCCGCCGACGCGCCGCCCGGCGGAGGGGAACAGTTCGGCGGCGAACGGGTTGACGGCCGCGGCCTGTACATCGTCGAAGCGGTCGCCGACCGCTGGGGCTGGGATCCGCGGACCGACGGCCCCGGGAAGACGGTGTGGGCCGAATACACCGTCACGTATCCGGCCACGACGGAGCCGATCGCCTAGCTCCGGTGGACAGAGAAACGTCCAGCTTCGGCATGCTGCTGCTCGCGCAGGAGCGGCCGGCCGAGGCGGTCGGGATTCCGGAGCCGCTGCACGCGGACCTGTGCGTGGTGTTCGGGCCGGACGACGAGATGGCGCCGAAGTGGCCGAGATTCTGGCCGTGATCCGGCTGGATCTCGGCCGATCCCCGCCTTCCGCCTGAACACCGCCGCGTTTCTCCCTAGTATTCGATCATGCCGCGCCTCGCCTTCGACATCTCCTTCTGTGCCCAGCTCGACAAGCTCCAGAAGCCTGTGAAGAAGGGGGTGTTCGACGCCTGGCACAAGTTCGAGTCGCTGACGCTGGAGCAGTTGTTCCGGGATCCGGGGCTGAAGCTGGAGGCCCTGAAGGGTGCCAAGGACAAGCAGATCCGCACCATCCGGATCGACCAGGGCACCCGGGGCGCCGTCCTCGCCCCGGAGTCCGGGGACACCTTCGTCCTGCTCCGCGTCGGGCCGCACGACGAGACGACCAGCTGGGCGCTGAAGCAGAAGGCGACCGTCAACTCCGTCACCCGGGCCGTCGAGATCCGCGACATCCAGACACTGGAGGAGCTGACCCCGGCGTACGAGCGCATCGCCCCCGGCCCGGAGCGGCGGCTGTTCGCGAAGGTGTCCGACGGGGACATGACCACGCTGGGCATCGACGGGACCACGCTGCGCCAGGCCCGGGTGCTGACCAGCGTGGAGCAGCTGGAGGTGTTCGCGCCGTTCTTCCCGCAGGACCAGCGGGAGGTGCTGGAGTATCTGGCGGCCGGCTTCACCGTGGACGAGGTGTGGCGCGACGTCGTCGCGGTCAGCCTCGCGGGCGCCGATCCGGCGGAGCCCGTCGACACCGGTGACTACGCGGCCGCCATCCACCGCACCCCGACCCGTATCGCCGTCGTCACGGACTCCGACGAGCTGCGCGACATCCTCGACAAGCCGTTCGCTGCCTGGCGCGTCTTCCTGAACCCCTCGCAGCACAAGGTGGCCTACCGGCCGTCGTACTCCGGGTCCGCCCAGGTCACGGGCGGCCCCGGCACCGGCAAGACGGTCGTCGCCCTGCACCGCGTACGGCATCTGCTGCGTCAACTGCCGGAGGGCGAGCGCATCCTGCTCACCAGCTACACCAACGCCCTGGTGGCCGCGCTGCGCACCGGGCTGGAGGCGCTCGTCGAGGACGAGAGCGTGCGGGACCGGGTGGACATCATGACGGTGGACGCGTTCGCCGGGCGCGTGCTGTCCACGGACCGGAAACCGACCTGGGGCGCCCAGGAGAAGACCCGCTGGAGGCAGGCGGCGAAGGTCACCGGGTTCACGGGCACGGAACGGTTCCTGGCGCAGGAGTACAAGCACGTGGTGCTGGCGCAGAACCTGCGCACGTACGAGGAGTACGAGGCGTGCGAGCGGCACGGGCGCGGCAGCGCGCTGCCGGTGTCCCGGCGCCGGGTGGTGTGGGACACCGTCCAGGAGTTCACCGCGCGGCTGGCCGCCGACGGGCTGCGCAGCCACATCGGCACCTGCGCCGAGGCCGCCGACCTGCTGGAGAGGCAAGGCCCGCGCTACCGGCACGTCGTGGTCGACGAGGCGCAGGACCTGCACCCGGCGCAGTGGCGGCTGCTGCGGGCGGCCGTCCCGGAAGGCCCGGACGACCTGTTCGTCGCGGGCGACCCGCACCAGCGCATCTACGACTCGAAGGTGTCGCTGAAGGCCGTCGGGATCAGGGTCGCGGGCCGGTCGACCCGGATGCGCAGGAACTACCGCTCCACCCAGGAGATCCTGAGCTGGGCCACCGGGCTGCTCGTCGGCCGCCCCTTCGCGGAGCTGGCCGACGACTCCCGCGACGACACCCTCCTGGGCTACCGCTCGTCCCTGCACGGCGGCCGGCCCGAGACGCACGGCGCCGCCGACGCGGACGCGGAGCTGGACGCGCTGGCCGAACGGGTGCGCGGCTGGCTCGACGCCGGGGTGCGGCCGGGTGAGATCGGGGTGTGCGCGCGGACCGTCAGCACCTGCGACCGGGTGATGGAGCGGCTGCGGGACGCGGACGTGCCCGTGACCCGGCTGAAGGGCACGGCCACCGGGCGTGCGGGCGCGGTGAGCGTGGGCACGATGCACGCGTTCAAGGGACTGGAGTACCGGTGCGTCGCGGTGGTGGGGGTGTGCGCGGAGGCGCTGCCGTTCGCCAAGGCGGTCACCCCGGCCGACGACGACCGGCTCCAGCACGAGACCGATCTGGCGGCGGAACGGTGCCTGCTGTTCGTGGCCTGCACCCGGGCGCGCGACGGGCTGTACGTGTCGTGGTGGGGTGAACCGAGCCGGTTTCTGGTGGAGGCGGGGGTGTAGTCCTCGCGGCCGGTCGCCGTTCCCCGCCGGTCCCGCTGCCGGGGACGGGCCCGGCGTCCCTGTCGTCCGGGAGGCGCCCGGCGTCCCTGTCCGGGGCGGTGCCCCGCGTCCGTGTCCGGGGGCTTCCGCGCGTCCCCGTCCGCGGCGGGCGCTCCCCCGCCCCCGCGGCCCCGGAGGCGGACAGGACCGGACGCGGCCTCAGCGCTGCTGCGCGCTGCGGAATCCGTCGGTCCACGCGCGGTTCCGGCCGGGTAGGCCCTCCTTCCCCGGCAGCACGGTGTACGGGCAGAACAGGCTGTTCAGCAGCCACGGTGTCGAATCCACGCCGAAGCCCGACGCCATGTCGGCGTCCTGGCTCACCCCGTAGGCGGCCACGGCCAGCTTCCCTGTTCCGCGGAACTGCTCGACCTGATCGCGCAGATACGTCCTGTGCCGGTCGAACCACGGGCTCATGGACAGAAAGCGGTCCCACTTCTGCTGGGTGAACGGCCCGTCGAGCGCCGCCTTGATCACCTGCCAGACCCGCTGCCCGCGGTGTTCCTCGTATCGGGCCGCGAACTTTGCGGACACCGGATCGCCGAGGTGTTCCTTCCAGAGCAGGACCAGCGAGAACTCGGTGGCCAGGAATGTCTGGTCGTCGCGCAGGGCGGGGAGGACGTATTCGAGGTACCGCCGGGCCCCGCCCGGGGCGGACAGGTGCGGGTGGATGTCCACTCCCGCGATGGCCGGGGTCTTCCGTACGAAATCCAGCCAGCGCCGGGTCGCGGGGGTGCGCCCGCCCGGCCGGTCGAGGTGGTTGAGCGCGCCCATGTACAGGCGGGTGCCGGTCGCGGACCGCCGGTCGCGGTGGTCGATGACGTGCCGCGCGAGCTGCTCGTAGAAGGCGTTGAGGCGGTCGCCGCGGTCGGCGGGGCGGCATTCGAGGAAGGGTTCGTTGCCGATCACCAGGATGTCGGTCTTACCCATGACGACGGGTAACACCTCGTCGAGGCGGGCGAGCGCGGTCTTCATCCCGCTGCTGCCGGGGGCCGGAAGCGGCCTCTCGTTGTACGGGAACTTCAGCGACAGCACCGTGCCGTAACCCCGTTCACGGGCCGCCAGCAGGGTCTTGATCTGCGGCTGGTCCCCGACGGCTGTCCCTCCGGTGTCGCGCACGGGATAGAACCCCCGCAGCCAGGTCGCCCCGATGTCCTCCAGCTCGGCGTACGCCAGTTCGCTCGGGTCGCCGTTGAAGTTCGCGCCGAGGACCCCTACCGGGGGCGGAGCCGTGACCCGGTCCCCGCCCTGCTCCCCGTCCCGTTCCGGTTCGTCCCGGCCGGGCCCGGGGCCGTCGTCCCCGCAGCCCGCGACGCCCAGCGCGGCCGGCCCGGCGGCCCCGGACATGCCCAGCAGCCGCCGGCGGGAGAGCGCCCCCGCCCCTCCGGGCCCGATCCCCGCCCCGGCACGCCTCCCGCCCATCGCTCTCTCCTCTCGTCGGTGCCGGTCCCCGCCCCCGTCCGTCCGGGAGCGGGGACCGGCTCCGGGTCAGTCCCGGTAGGTGCGGACGTAGTCGAACCGGGCGGTCGCCCCCGGCCCGTCCAGGGTGACCAGTCCCATCTTGAGCGGTCCCTTCACGGGCAGGCTCCACACCCCCGCCTCGACCCAGTGCTCGCCGTCACGGCTGGTCGAGGCGCGTACCTCGTCCTCCCGGTCAGCCCGGTCGGCGTGGTACGAGAGCCGCAGCCACATGGTGTCCGCGGTCGGACCGCCGAACGTCTCGCCGTAGAACACCGGGGTGGGTGGTGTGGTGGTAGGGCGCTCGCCCTCCTTGGCGAACTCGGTGTTGAGCGTGAGCGCGCCGCCGCGCCGCTCCAGCGGCAGCGCTGACCGGGTCAGCGAGAAGTACCGGTCGTCGTTCCCGTACAGCACCAGTCCCGCCTTCTGGCCGGCGCGCTCCGGGGCGAAGTGGAGTCTGGTCTCCACGGTGAAGTCGCCCTTCGGCGCGTCCCGGGTCAGCACCGGTGCCGTGTTGGTGTCCAGCCAGAGCCCGGTGTCCCCCGCCGGCCAGGACAGGGCACCGCCGGTCATGGCGGTCCCGGGCGCCGGGCCGCGGACCCAGCTCCACGGGGAGTCCGGCTCCGTGCCGGGCACGACGGTGCCTTCGAACGCGTCGCTGTACGCGGGAAGTCCGGCGCCCGGTCCGGGTTCCGGTACGGGCCCGGTCACCGGGGTGTGGAGCTTGACCGTGCCCACGTTGTCGGCGGCGGAACCGGGGCCGCGTGCGGCCGTGCCGGCCTTCCCGGGCCGGGCCGCACCGGCGGGCAGCTCCCGGTGCTGGGTGGCCACCGCGTCGTACAGCCGGTCCGAGGTGACCTCGGCGGTCAGCTCGCCGCCGCGCAGTTCCACGGCCACGTTGTGCCAGGAGTCCCAGCGGAACGCGGACGGCAGCGGGGTGATCCTCTCGTCGTTCCGGCCGTTCCTCAGCACGTCGGTGACCAGTGCGTTGCGGTCCCTGTCCAGCCAGGCGCTGACGTTGTTGTCCGGGTCGGCGTACGCGACGGTCAGTCCGGCGGCGCCGGTGTCCGCGGTCACCCTCAGGTCCGCCTCGGCGCGCTGTGCGGCGGCGGCCGTCCGGCGGCGCGTGACCAGGTAGGCGGGGTCCGTGCCGCGGCCCTCGTGCGTCACGTACGTACCCGTGTCCCGGCTCTCGGCGGTCGACCAGCCGTCCCGCTCCGGCCCCTGCCGCCGCCAGCCGGAGAGCGAGCCGTCGTTGAAGGTGCCGCCGGCGTCCCACGCGGTCACCGGCGCCGCCTGCCTGCCGTCCGACGCCCCGGCACCGGCCCGTACCACCGGCCAGCCGTCGATCCAGTCCAGCCGGTCGATCAGCATCGGTCGCCTGGACAGCTGCTTCCGGTTGATCTCGGGAGTGGGGTCGAGGTCCGGGTCGTCCGACGGGATCCCGTGGTAGACGAGCCAGTCCTGTCCCGCCAGGTCGGTCTGCACCGAGTTGTGGCCCGGGCCGATCCAGCGGTTGCCGCTTCCGGCCACGACGGCACCGCCCTTGCTGGTGCGGGCCATGAGGTCGACGCCCTCGTCGTCCTCGAACGGGCCCGTCGGGCTGGTCGAGCGGCCCACCTTCACCTGGTAGCCGCTGTACGCGCCCTGGCAGCAGCCCGCGTCGGAGTAGAACAGGTAGTAGTACGGGCCGCGCCGGACGACGTACGGGCCCTCCGCCCGGCGGCCCTGGGCGACCTCGGTGACGCGGCCCTCGATCCGGGTGCTGTCGGCGTTCATCCCGGCCACGCAGAGGACGTCGTAGCTTCCCCAGTACAGATAGGAGCGGCCGTCCCGGTCGGTGAACTGTGCCTGGTCGATGTTGCCCGTCGGGCAGCCGCTCTGCGGCTTCATGACGGCGCCCCGGTCCGTCCACGGCCCGGTCGGCGTGGGAGCGGTGGCCACTCCGACGGTGTTCCGGTCCGGGACCGAGTAGTACAGCGTGTAGCGGCCGTTGAGGTAGCGGATGTCCGGGGCCCACAGCCGCGAGCCGCCGTGCCAGGCCGGCTGCGTCTCGGGAGTGAACAGCTCCCCCGCGTACTCCCAGTCCACAAGGTCCGCCGAGCGCAGGATCGGCACGATCCGCTCGCCCTGCTCACCCTTGCTCCGGAACACCGGGTTCTGAGTGCCGTAGGCGTACCAGAGGCCGTCCTTCCCGCGGATGGTCACCGGATCGGGGAAGGTGTCGACCGTGCCCTCCGTCACCGGGTTGGTGTACGTCCCGGACGGCTCGCTCCGCGCTCCCGTGCCGGCCTGCCGGGCCTGCTCCGCCTGTCCGGAACGGGCCGGCGCGGGCGGTTCCTGCGCCACCGCGCCGCCCCCGGGTTGCAGCAGCAGCGAGGCGACGAGCCCCAGCAGCAGGACGCCGATGCCGGACAGGACTCCGGGAGGACGGATGGCTCTCGTGGTGGACAAACGGCTCATGGCGGCTCCTCGGTCTCCCGGTGGCGCGGAATCTCCTGGCTGTGCGGGTCTCCTCGTCGTGCGGCGGGGATCTCCCGTACGGGGGCTCCTGGTGCGGGGGCTTCTCTGGTACGGGGCTCCTCGTACGGGGGCTCCTGGTACGGGAGGACTCTCCTCCTGCGGGATCTCCTCGTGCGGGGG
This sequence comes from Streptomyces lycii, assembly GCF_009735685.1. Classification (GTDB taxonomy): domain Bacteria; phylum Actinomycetota; class Actinomycetes; order Streptomycetales; family Streptomycetaceae; genus Streptomyces; species Streptomyces lycii. The sequence continues at coordinate 19,506 of NZ_WHPN01000332.1, forward strand.
CTCCTCTCCGTGCGGGGGCTCCTCTCCGTGCGGTCAGGGCGCGGAGAGCGGGATGGTTCCTTCCGGCTCGAAGGCGCTCAGGCTGGGGTCGTAGTCGCAGGCTCCGATGTCGTACATCGGCGTCATCCAGTGGTAGAAGTTGTCGCCGCGCTCGCGCAGCAGGTCGTACAGGCGGCGCATGAGCCGCCCGCGCACGGGCGCGTACTCCGGGTGCGGATACCGGTTGTGGAGTTCGTGCGGGTCCTCGGCCAGGTCGTACAGCTCGTTGACCGACTCGGGGTTGACGACCAGCTTGTGGCGGTCGTCGCGGATCATCCGCTGCGGGTAGGGGAAGTGGTGACCGTGGAACTCGGCGACCAGGTCGGTGGGCCAGTCCGGGTGTTCGCCGCGGACCAGCGGCACCAGGCTGCGGCTGTCGACCGCGGGCGCCGTGTCGCACCCGGCCAGGTCGAGGATGGTCGCCGTGCAGTCGGTGAGGGAGACCAGCTCGTTTCGGACCTGCGGGGCCGAGCCGGGGATCCGGACGATGCCGGGGATGCGGTAGATGTCCTCGTACATGGCCGGGCCCTTGTCGTGCAGCCGGTGGGCGCCGGTGAACTCGCCGTGGTCGGCGGTGAAGAAGACCGAGGTGTCGTCGCTCAGGCCGAGTTCGTCGAGCTTGTCCAGGATCCGCCCGATCTGCTCGTCGATGAGGGTGACGTAACCCCAGTAGACGGCGATCAGTTTGCGGGTGACCTCGATCGGGATCGTGTCGAAGGTCCAGTGCCTGCTGTAGTTGCGCTGCACCGGGGGTTTGCCCTCGAAGGTCTCCGCGATCGAGGCGGGCAGCTCGACCAGGTCCGGGTCGTAGCGGTCGAAGCAGGAGTCGGGCAGCAGATAGGGCAGGTGCGGCCCGAAGAAGTGGGTGGCCAGGAAGAACGGGCGGCCGTCCGCGGCGTACTTCTCGAGCATGTCGACGGCCCGGGTGGCGAGGTAGTACTCGAACGTCGCCTCCACCGGCTGGTGCAGCCGGGCGGCGAGCAGATTGCCCGGGTTGCCGTTCGGCGTGGTGCCGCGGACCGGATCGGAGATGCGGTACGGCGGCAGCCCGCGCTCCTCCAGATAGGCCAGGTAGTCGGGGTGGTCGACGGGGTTGTGCCAGCCGGGGAGGTCCGGCCCGTCGAAGCCGTACGAGGCGGCGTTGCGCCGGGTCCCGCCGTGCCATTTGCCGACCAGGCCGAGTTGGTAGTCGTGCTCCCGCAGCGCGGCGGGGAAGGTGAACACGTCCTCGCGCAGGTCCTCCAGATAGCCCACGTTGCGCTCGTGGTTGGCCAGCAGCCGGTGCCGGAACGGGGCCTGCCCCGTCAGCAGGCTGGCGCGGGCCGGGGTGCAGATGGCCGTGGGCGTGTAGCAGCGGTCGAAGCGGGTGCCGCTCGCCGCGAGACGGTCCAGGTTCGGGGTGGCCACGTGCGGGTTGCCGTAACAGCCCAGGGTGTCCACGCGGTGCTGGTCGGTCATGAGGAACAGCAGGTTCACTTGGCGTACGCCTCCGTGTAGACGTCGCCGGTGTAGAACTCCGACGGGTCCGGCGCCGATTCGAGCGTGCCGGTGCGGACGAAGAAGTCGCTCAGGCCGTCCAGCCATCCGTCGACGGTGCCGTCCTTGGTCTTGGCCACGATGTCGGCGGTCGACATGACCTCGACGTGTCCGGCGTCCGCCTCGACCTTGTCCCGGTCGAGCTCGAGCAGCTCGGCGGTCAGGGTGATCGACTCCTCGTAGTGCTCGGCCCGCCAGTCGTTGGCCTGCTGCAGGACCTTGACGACCTTGCTGTTGAACTCGGGCTCGACGTCGTTGCGCGCGACGAAGGCGGTGGGGAAGGAGTCCTCCATGTTTTCGGTGCTGGACAGCTCCCGCAGGTCCGGCACCTTCTGCTTGATGGTGTCGATCAGCGGGTAGAAGATCCCGGCGCCGTCGATCTGCCCGGACGAGAAGGCCGAGACGACCGTGGACGGGTCCATCGGTATCTTCTGGATGTCCTCGGCGGTCATCCCCGCCTCGTGGAGCGCGAGGTTGAGGATCATGTCGCCGGACGTGCCCTCCGGTACGCCGACCTTCTTGCCCTTCAGGTCCTTCATCGACGTGATGCCCGGCTGGGCGATGACCCGGTCCGCGTAGGTCAGCGTGTTGATGGCGGCGACCTCGACCCGGCCGGAGGCGGGCAGCCACATGGCTCCGGGGCCGATGTAGCCGTAGTCGAGGTCACCGGCGCCGAGCGCCTCGACCTGCACCGGGCCGTTGTTGAAGGCCTTGACGTCCACGGTGAGGCCCTGCTTCTTCCACAGGCCCCGCTCGTCGGCGATGGCCAGCAGGCTGGCGCCGTTGTAGTCGCTGATGTAGCCGAAGTCGACCGTGGAGTCGTTGGCGGAACTGCCGGAGCAGCCGTTCACGGACAGCGACAGCAGGGTGGTCGTGGCGGCGGCCGTGAGAGCACGCCGCATTCTGCTTCCGGGCATGGTGGAACGGTCCTCTCGGGTGAGTGACACGGGACTCGGGTCCCGGGCGGGCGGTGGGAGGCCCGGGTGACTCCGGAGGCCGGCGGCCGGCCGCTCGGGGCCGGCCGCCGTTCGGGCGGCGGTGGCGGTCAGGCTGCGGTGGTGGTCAGGTTCTGGTGGTAGACGGCGTGCCAGACCTCGTTGCGGATCCGGGTGAACTCGGGTGAGAGACGGACGTCCTCGGTCCGCGGATACGGCAGGTCCACGTCGATCACCGCGTGGACCCGGCCCGGCCTGGCGGCCATGACGACCACCCGGCGGCTGGCCAGGCAGACCGCCTCGTCGACATCGTGGGTGATGAACATGACGGTGCGCTGTTCCTGGCTCCAGGTGGTGAGCAGCTGGTCCTGCAACTGCACCCGGGTCAGCGCGTCCAGCGCGCCGAAGGGCTCGTCCATCAGCATGACCTGCGGGTTCACCGCGTAGGCACGGGCGATCGCACAGCGCTGCTTCATGCCGCCGGACAGCGTCTTGGGCAGCGCGTCGGCGAAGTCGCCCAGCCCGACGAGTTCGATGGCCCGCTCGGCACGCTCCCTGCGTTCCGGGGCCGGGGTCGAGGCGATCCTCAGCCCGAACTCCACGTTGTGGCGCACCGTCAGCCAGGGGAAGAGGGCGTACTGCTGGAAGATCACACCCCGGTCCGGGCCCGGCCCGGTGACCGGCGCGTCGTCCACCAGGACCTGGCCCGCGGAGGGTTCGAGAAGCCCGGCGGCCATGCTCAGCAGGGTGCTCTTGCCGCAGCCGGACGGCCCGACGACGGTGAGGAACTCCCGGTCGGCGACGTCCAGCGAGACATGGTCGAGCGCGGTGAAGGTGGTGTCCTTCAGCTCGTACGTCTTGACGACGTCCCGGAAGGAGATCTTGGGTGTCATCGGCGCTCCTGCCAGTTGGTGAGGCGGCGTTCGGCGCGGAGCAGCAGCCGGTCCATGACCAGGCCGAGCACGCCGATGGCGATCAGTGCCACGAAGATCTGGGACATGAGGTAGTAGGTCGAGGCGTTCTGCATGCGGTAGCCCAGCCCCTCCTGGGCGCCGATCAGTTCGGCGGCGACCACCGTCGCCCAGCAGGAGCCGAGCCCGATCCGCATCCCGACGAGGATGAACGGGGTGGACGCGGGGATGACGACCTTGAGGAAGATGGTGCGGTCCGACGCGCCCAGCACCCGGGCGGCGTTGATCAGCGTCCGGTCCACGTCGACGACGCCCTGGAAAGCCGCCACGACGCAGGACATGAACGCGGCGAGAAAGATCACGAAGATCTTCGGTGTCTCACCGATCCCCATCAGCACGATCGCCAGCGGGATCAGGGCGAGCGGCGGAATGGTGCGGAAGAACTGGATGTACGGCTCGATCAGCCCGCGGGCCACCGGATACCAGCCCATGAGGAAGCCGACCGGAACGGCCAGCACGACGCCGAGCGCGAAGCCGGTGAAGACCCGGCGGAGGCTGGCCAGCGCGTCGTCGAAGAGCATGCCGTCGCTGATCATGCGGCCCGCCTCGGTCGCCACGCCGGCCGGCCCGGGCAGGTGCTCCACGCCCCGGGACGCCAGGGCCCACACCACCAGGCCGAAGACCAGCGCGACCAGGCCGAGGACGAGGGAGCGGGCGGCGCTCCGGCCGCCCCGCCGTCCGGGCGGCTGGGCGGACTTCTTCTCGGGTGCGGTGATCACTGTCATGGGTGCCTCACCTTGCTCATGGGGTCTCCTCGGGATCCGGCCGTGCCGGGTAGCGCGAGAGCAGCGGGGATTCGTGCAGCACCAGGGCGATGCCGCCGAGCGCGGCTCCGGCTTCGCCGAGCGCGGCCCGTCGCAGGTCGACCCGGTGCCGGGCGCCGGCCATGATGTGTGATCCGAGGGCCTGTTCGACGGGGGTGGTGAGAGCGGGACCCGCCGCGGTCAACTCCCCGCCGATCACGATCACCCCCGGGCCGATCACGTTGCAGGCCGCGGCGACCACGGTGCCGACATGGGTGCCGACCCGGTCCATCAGCCGCCGCGCCACGGTGTCGCCGGATTCCAGTGCCGCCACCAGAGCGGTGGTGTCGCGGGCCTCTCCCCCGGCGGCACGGTAGGCGTCGAGCACGGCCCCCACCGACGCCACGGTCTCCAGGCATCCGGTGCCGCCGCACTGGCAGCGGGCCCCGTCCGCTTCCACGGTGATGTGGCCGAGTTCGCCGGAGAGCCCGTACGGACCGCGGTGCAGGGCGCCGCCGACCACGAGTCCGCCACCGACACCGTGTGAGAGCCGCAGGTAGATGACGTCCTGCTCCCCGGCCGCGGCGCCCCACACGGTTTCGGCGAGGGCGGCGAGCCGGGTGTTGTTGTCCAGCAGCGTCCGGACCCCGAAGCGCTTGCCCAGCAATGCCGGCAGGACGTCCGCCGGACCGGTGCGCGGCGGCTCGTCACCGGGCGCGTCGCCAGGGGCGTCGCCTCGGGCGTCACCGGGCGCGTCGCCTCGGGCGTCACCGGGCGCGTCGCCTCGGGCGTCACCGGGCGCGTCGACAGGCCCGACCACACCCACGCCGATCGCGCTGAGCGCCCCGAGTCGCAGTGTCCCCCCGGCGAGCGTGGAGACCAGGCGTTCCGCGATGCCGACCCGGTCCTCCCAGGACAGGTCCGCCGCGTGCGGCTCACTGGCCGAGCCGATGATCTCGTGCGCGACGTTGGCGGCGGCCACGTGCACGGCCCGCCGCGCGAAGTCGATACCCAGCGCCTGCCCCGCCTCGGGGTTGAGGGCCAGGGTCTCCACCGGCCGGCCGCGCTTGCGCAGCGCCGGGTCGGGGGCCACGGAGACGACGGCACCGCCGGAGAGGAGCGCGGCGATGATGTCGTACAGGGTCGTGCGGGACAGCCCGCTGTAGGTGCCGAGGGCGCTGCGGGTCAGCGGGCCGTGCTTGCGCAACAGGTCCAGGACAAGCTCTTCGTGCCCCCGGCGCAGCCGGGAAAGCCGGGAAGGCTGGGAAGGCCGGGAAGGCTGGGCAGGGGAGCCGTCGTGATGCTGCATGACGGACAGCATGGTGACGCCTCTTGTTTTTCGTCAACACTCCGGAAAAAATATCTTCGGGCTCGCTCACCCCCTCCCCCGCCCCTCAGAGCGCCGCCCGTCGCATCAGGGAGAGTCCGCATGGAGCACACCGGAACCGAGCCCCGCGCGAAAACCTGCTGCTCACCCGCACGCGGCGACCGGCCTTCCGCCACCGGTCCCGGACCGTCGACGGAGTCCCCGGCACCCGCCGGTCCGGCGCACCCGGCGGGTTCGGCGGGTTCGGCAGACTCGGCGCACCCGGCGGGTTCGGTGCGCTCTTCGGAATCGGTGCGGCCTTCGGGTGCGGCCGGGCTTCCGGATTCGGCGCGGCGTTCGGATTCGGCGCCGTCATCGGGTTCCGCGTGGCTCGGCGGTCCGCGGCCGTCCGCCGGTCCGCGGAAGCCCACCGGTGCCGCGCCCCTGTCGCCGTCCGGCAGCACCGGCAGCACCGGCACCGCCACCAGCACCGACAGCACCGTACTGCTGCCGGGCGGAACGTTCCTGATGGGCACGGAGGACGCGGAGGGGTTTCCCGCCGACGGCGAGGGACCGGTCCGCCGGGTGCGGGTCGACTCCTTCCGGATCGACGCGTACGCCGTGACCAACCGGGACTTCGCCGCCTTCGTGGCCGACACGGGCCACGTCACCGAGGCCGAGCGCTTCGGCTGGTCGTACGTGTTCGCTGGGTTCCTGCCCGCCGCGCTCCGGCGCGGAGCGGCCCGCCCCCCGCAGACGCCGTGGTGGTGCGGGGTTCCCGGGACCTGCTGGCGGGCCCCCGAGGGGCCGGGCAGCGGCGTCGGCGACCGCACCGGCCACCCGGTGGTGCACGTGTCCTGGAACGACGCCGTCGCCTACTGCCGGTGGGCCGGCACCCGGCTCCCCACCGAAGCCGAATGGGAGTACGCGGCCCGGGGCGGCCTGGAGCAGCGGCGCTACCCCTGGGGGGACGAGCTGACGCCCGGTGGCGAGCACCGGTGCAACATCTGGCAGGGGAAGTTCCCGGCCGGGAACACGGCCGAGGACGGTTACCGGGGCACCGCTCCGGTGGACGCCTACGAGCCGGGCGGTTTCGGCCTGTACAACATGGCGGGCAACGTCTGGGAATGGTGCTCCGACTGGTGGGGCACCGACCACACCCGTGCCCGGCGTTCGAATCCCGCCGGCCCGCGGACCGGCACGGCCAAGGTCATGCGTGGCGGCTCCTATCTGTGCCACCACTCCTACTGCAACCGCTACCGCGTCGCCGCCCGCACCTCCAACACCCCGGACAGCACCACGGGTAACCTCGGCTTCCGCTGCGTGCGCGACGCCTGACCCGTACACCCGCACATCCGGACACCCCGCAGGCCCGGCCCTCCGGCCCCGCCGCCGCCCTCGCCATGGCCATCGCCGCCACCGTCACCGCCGCCACCCTCGCCATCGCCATCGCGACCCTCGCCTCGCCTTCGCCGCCGTCGCCGCCGCTGTCGCCGCCGCCGTCCGCCCTGCCGTCCGCCCTGCCGGCTGCCCCGAAAAGGCGCCCGAGAAGGCGCCCGAGAAGTCGTGGATCATGTGATCCCGTGAGGTGTCGCACGTGGCGGGCGTCACCTACGAAGCGAAATAGGACATACCCTTTCTTCTTTTCCGGGCATTTTGTCCGTTACGCGAAGAGCCGCCCGCCCCGGCCGCCCAGAGGCCGCGGGAAACCCCGGCCTCCGCACCCCCGCACACAGGCACCCCGGGGTCCCCTCCCCGCCGCGGGGTGGGATTCGAAGGCTCCACGGACGCGCCCGCCACCGCCCTCACCCCGGCGCGGAGCGGCTGCTGGCTACGGCATTTGTTAGTAGATGGGGTTCTTGTCCCCCTGGGCGGGGCGGGTTACCAAGGTAGAGCGATCGCGGCGAAATGATTTGTTCTCGCCGTTTCGCCCGATCTTCCCCCTTCTTCGGAGGTAGCCCCCTTATGTCGAAGCACGCCCAGATCCTCGCCAGCATGAGCCCCCTGCACCGCCGCGCCGCCCTGGCCGCCGCGGGCCTGGGAGCCACCGCCGTGCTGGGGACCGGGGCCGCGCTCGCACAGGACGACGCGCCGGCCGACACCGCCAAGAGCACGGGCACGACCCAGTCCGCCGAGGCGAAGGCCGGCACCAAGGCCGCCGCCAAGGCCGACGCCGAGGAGCGCGCCGGCGACAAGGGCGCCGCGGACCGCTCGAAGCGCGACAAGCCCACCGCCGCGTCCTGGACCAAGCCGGTGGACGACTACACCAAGGGTTCCGACTTCGGTATCGGCGGTGACCGCTGGGCCAACAAGCACTCCGGCCAGGACTTCGTCGTGCCGACCGGCACCTCGGTCAAGGCCGCGCACACCGGTACCGTCGTGACGGCCGGCTGGGGTGGCAGCTACGGCAACAACGTCGTGATCAAGCACGGCGACAACACCTACACCCAGTACGCCCACCTCTCGAAGCTCGGCGTCCAGCCGGGCGACCAGCTGAAGACGGGCGAGGAGATAGGCAAGTCGGGCTCCACCGGTAACTCCACCGGCCCGCACCTGCACTTCGAGACCCGTACGACTCCTGAGTACGGCTCCGGTGTCGAGCCGGTCCACTTCCTGAAGGAGCGCGGCGTCACGCTGTGACCCGCGGCCGGCAACGGCAGAGCACAGCTCGCATCGGCCCCCGGGCGCCCAAGAGGCGCCCGGGGGCCGATGCGTGCCCGCCGCCGGAAAGCGCATCCGCCGGAGGAACGCGCCCGCCACAGGAACGCGCGCCCGTCGCAGGAGCCGCGGTTTGCCGGTGCGCGCCCCACCCGGTACGGAGCTTCGCCCCGGCGTCCCTGCGCGCAGCCCGGAACAGCAAAAACCCCAGGCACCCGGCCTGGGGTTTCTCTGTGGTGTCCGAGGGGGGACTTGAACCCCCACGCCCGATAAAGGGCACTAGCACCTCAAGCTAGCGCGTCTGCCATTCCGCCACCCGGACAAGGTGTTGTCGCTGCGGGCTCCCGCGGCGACATGCACAACGATACCAGGGGTTCGGAGTGCGTTTCACCTTCGTATCCCTGCGGGCGGGGGGTGGCGGCAGGCCGGGTGAGCTGCTGTTCTCACGCTCCGCGGTCACCCGGTCGGCCGAGGGTCCCGAAGGGAGCGGCGGTCGGGGACGGGGCTCCGGGTGAAGGGAGGGCTGCCGTCCGGGGGAAGCCCGGGATGTCCCGGTCCCCGGGGCCCGCGACAGCGGGGAGGCTGGCTCCCGTAACGACCGGCCCGTACGGAGAACGACCGGCCCGGCGCGGAACACCCGCCCGTACGGCAAGCGCACGCCCCGCATGCGGAACACGCAGTTCCGAATGGAGACCGCACGGTCCTCCGGCGGAGGGACGCACGGCTTCGCACCCCGGACGGGGCCGCGCCGTACGGAGAACCGGGACAGTCAACGCGACAGTCAGGAAGCAGCCATGGCCAGATCTTCGTTTTCGCGCCGCCGGCTCGTCGGCGGTGTCGCCGCCGCCTCGGCCGCGGGGCTCGCGAGCCCTCTCCTCGGGGCCGGGACCGCCCGCGCCCGCCCGGCCACGGCCTCCCCCGCCGCTTCCGGAGGCGCGGGCGGCGTCCGCGTGCTCGGCGAGCGGCGGACCGGCGGGCGGCTGCTCGACCTGACCCTGCGCTCCCCGGCGCTCGGCGCTGACGCCGAGGTCCGCCTCATCACGCCCTCCGGCTGGGACGAGCGCGCCGAGGACGACCGCTGGCCCGTGCTGTGGCTGCTGCCGGGAGGGGACGGGGACCACAAGTCCTTCACCCGCGAATACCGCTTCCAGGAGCTGCCCGAGCTGCGTCACATCCTGGTCGTCATGCCCTCGATGCCCTTCTACGGCTTCTACACCGACTGGTGGAACGGCGGTCGCGGCGGCACTCCCGCCGTCGAGAGCTTCCACCTGCGCGAGGTGCTGCCGCTCCTCGAACACCGCTACGGAGCGGGACGGCGCCGGGCCGTGGCCGGGGAGTCACAGGGCGGCTACGGCGCGCTCACGTACACGGCGCGGCATCCGGGCACGTTCCGGGCGGCCGCCGGCGTCAGCGGTTTCCTGCACCCCCTGATGTACGTGAAGGCGGTCAGCGGAGGGGCGGAATTCCTCGGCGTCGACTGGCGGCGGATCTGGGGCGACCCGGTGCGGCAGCGGCACGTCTGGGCGGCGCACGACCCCTTCCACCTCGCCGACCGGCTCAGGGGCGTCCCCGTACACATCGCCTGCGGGGACGGCACACCCGGCGCCCTCGACCCCCCGGGCACCGAACCGGACCCGGTGATCCCGGGGCTCCAGGACCTGGCCGGGCTCTTCCCGGAGGAGGTGATCTCCCTGACCGAGGCCGTGCTGGGCGACGAATCACGAGCGGTGGCCCACCGATTCCGGCAACGGGGGGTCCCCATCACCACGCACTTCTACCGGGGGACGCACAGCCCCGCGTACTGGGAGCGGGAGCTGCGCGCCGCGCTCCCGGCACTGCTGGACGCGCTGCACCGCTGAGGCCGGC
>NZ_WHPN01000333.1 GCF_009735685.1 Streptomyces lycii
CGCCGGACCGGGCCGCGCCGCCTCCGCGGTGCACACCGCCGGGCACGGATCACCGTGCCCGGCGCCGGATCACTCCCCCGGCCAGGGGATCTGCGGCGACCGGTAGTAGTCGACCCCCAGCGCCTCCCAGCGCGGACCCTGGAGGGCGACGCGCTGCCGGTAGTCCTCCCAGTCGTGGGTCTCCGCCGGGGACCAGCCCAGCTCCGCTATGCCCGGGAGCCGGGGGAAGGCCATGTACTCGATGTGGTCACTGGTGGAGAGCGTCTCCGTCCAGATCGGCGCCTCGACACCCAGCACGGCGTCGGCGGGCGCGCCCTGGAGATAGCTCCCCGGGTCCCAGTCGTAGGACTGCCGGGCCTCGACGTAGCCGGCCCAGCTCAGGCCGAGCGGGGTGTTCTCGTCGTACTTCATGTCGAGGTAGGAGCGGTTCGCGGGCGAGAGCACGATCGGGGTCCCGGACTTGGCGGCGGCCACGACCTCCTCCTCGGTGCCGGTGGTGCCCCAGTACTGGGCGATCGCGCCCGGCACCGGGTCGGCGCCGGTCAGCTGGTGCCAGCCGACGACCGTCTTGCCGTACTTGGTGACGATGGCCTGCGCGCGCTCCATGAAGGCCACGTAGTCCGCGTGCTCGGTGGCGTGCGCCTCGTCGCCGCCGATGTGCAGATAGCGGCCGGGGGTCAGCTCGGCGAGTTCCCGGACGACGTCGTCGACGAAGTCGTAGGTGATCTCCTTGCCGACGCAGAGCGAGCTGAAGCCGACCTCGGTGCCGGTGTAGAGGGGCGGGGCGATCCCGTCGCAGTTCAGCTCGGGGTAGGAGGCGAGGGCGGCGTTGGTGTGCCCCGGCATGTCGATCTCGGGGACGACCTCCAGATAGCGGGAGGCCGCGTGGTCGACGATCTCCCGGTAGTCGGCCTTGCTGTAGTGGCCGCCGGGGCCGCCGCCGACCTGGGTGCTGCCGCCGTATTCCGCCAGCCGCGGCCAGGAGTCGATCGCGAGGCGCCAGCCCTGGTCGTCGGACAGGTGCAGATGCAGCTTGTTGATCTTGTACATCGCCAGCTGGTCGATGTAGCGCTTGACCTGCTCGACGGTGAAGAAGTGCCGGGAGACGTCCAGCATGGCGCTGCGGTACGCGTAGCGCGGCGTGTCGGTCACGGTGCCGCCCGCGACGGTCCACGGCCCGGGCTGCTCGCTGTCGCGTTCGACGGCGGCGGGCAGCAGCTGACGGAGCGTCTGCACGCCGTGGAACAGGCCCGCGTGCGTGCGGGCGCTGATGGTGACACCGGCGGCGGAGGAGCGCAGCCGGTAGCCCTCGTCGCCGAGTTCCGCGGGCCCGGCGCCGAGCTTCAGCGTGATGCCGCCCCGGCCCGGGCGCGTGCCGACGGGCAGCTCGTAGCCGGTGGAGGGGCGCAGCACCTCGGCGAGCCGGTCGCCGATCCGCCGGCCCTCGCGGGTGTCGGGAACCCGGATGCCGGTGTCCGGGCCGATCTCGTACGGCGCTCCGCCCGGGCTCACGGAGGCGGGGGCGGGCACGACCCGGTCCAGGCCCACGGCGGGTGCGCCGCGGTCCCGGTCCGCTGCCGCGGTGGCGGTGGTGGCCATGGCGCCTCCGGTCATGACGAGGAGCAGGGCGCAGAGGAGTCTGACGGAAGATCTCGGGCGGTCCGGAGCACTGATGCGTCGCACAAGGGATCCCTTTCGACGGGCTCTGTCCGTACGGGAGTCGGGGCCGGGGGTCGCGGCCGGGCCGGGGGTCGGGGGGCGAACGGTCACCATGCGTACCGCGCGCCCCACCCGCGGTCAAGGTGTAGACCAATTTCCGGATCTCCCGGACGACTCCCGCCGACGACCGGCTCTGGGGGAGAATCAGCGCATGGCGGAGATCATTCAGAAGGACGGCACCTGGACGTTCGACGGGGAAACGGTCCGGATCGTCCCCGGCCGGGACAAGAGTGTGGGCCTGCTGCGGCGCACCCTCGGCGAACTGACGGTTCCGCTTCAGGCGCTGGCGGGCATCGCCCACGAGCCGGGCCGCAAGGCGGGCCGGCTCCGGCTCCGGCTGCGGTACGGCGCGGACCCGCTGAGCCAGGCGACCGGCGGCAAACTGGAGGACGCCTCCGACCCGTACCAGCTGACCGTCCAGGCCGACCGCGCCGATGTCGCCGAGTACTTCACCGACGAGGTGCGCAACGCGCTGCTGCTGGACCAGGTCCCGACCGGCCCCGTCGACCGCTATCTGCTGGCGGGCCCCGCGGTGCCGCTGACCGCCGCGGCCGGGGACGGCACCGTCTCCTTCGACGGCGAGCAGGTCCGCCTCGAATGGAACTGGAAGACGGAGGAGTCGAAGAAGTCCGCCGGCAGCCGCGGGATAGCCCTGGCCGATCTCGACGCGGTCGAGTGGCAGCCGTCGGCGGGACTGGAGAACGGCTATCTCCGTTTCGTGGTGGCGAAGGCCGCGACGAAGGCCCCGGCCAAGTACGACCCCCACGCGATCGAGCTGTACGGCTTCCGCAAGGATCCGCTGATGGCCCTGGTGGCCGCCGCGGTCACGGCCAGGCTGCCGCACCCGGCGGCCCCCCACGCCGGAACGGCCCTCCCCGCCGACAGCACCGCCCTCACCAAGGCCGCCCCCGAGCCGGGCGCCGACGGCGGCGACGAGCACGACGCGCTGCTGCGCAGGCTCCGGGAGCTGGGTGAGCTGCACCGGTCCGGGGTGCTGACCGACGAGGAGTTCACGACCGCCAAACAAGCCATCCTGAGCCGATTCTGACCCTCATCGGCCCCCTCCTGCCCGATTCCGGGCAGATTTCTTGCAAAACGCGGTGGCGCACCGCAGTATCGACGGGTGCTCGAACGCTCCCCGACCCATGACGACCTCATCGACCACCTGGTCCGCAGCACGCCCCTGGGGCGCGGCGAGGCGGCCCGGGTGGTGCTGGACGTGCTGGCGTACTTCGACGAGACCGTTGAGGCGTTCGTCCGCCGGCGCCACCGCGAACTCCAGTCCTCCGGGCTGGCCAACGCGGAGATCTTCGAGCGGATCGCGGCCGAGCTGCCGCACCGCGCGGTCGCGCCGCCCGGCCTCTCGCTGCGGCAGCTGCGCCGCATCGTCTACGGCTGACGGCCGACGGCCGACGGCCGACGGCTGCGGGCAGCATCGGCCCCGGGCCGGGGCGGGGCGGGGCCGGGCCGGGGGCCCACGGTGCGGCGCCGGACGCCGGAGCGTCGTCGCCCCCCCGGGTGCGGCGTCGGGCACCCCAGACAGAAGCCGGGAGGACCGGCACAGGACCGGATCCGGGAGCCGGGAGAACCGGCACCCGGCAGGACGCGGAAAGCAGGCAGGCATGTGCGGGATCGTGGGATACATCGGTAAGCGGGACGTCGCGCCGCTGCTGCTGGAGGGCCTCCAGCGGCTGGAGTACCGCGGCTACGACTCGGCGGGCATCGCCGTCGGCGGCAAGAGCGGCCTGAAGACGGTCAAGGCCAAGGGCCGGGTCCGCGGCCTGGACGACAAGCTCCCCAAGCGCTTCGCGGGGACCTCGGGCATCGCCCACACCCGCTGGGCGACCCACGGCGCCCCCAACGACGAGAACGCCCACCCGCACCTCGACGCCGAGGGCCGGGTCGCGATCGTCCACAACGGCATCATCGACAACGCCTCCGAGCTGCGCGCCAAACTCACCGCGGACGGTGTCGAGTTCGCGTCCGAGACCGACTCCGAGGTCCTCGCCCACCTCATCGGCCGTGACCCGGCCGACACCCTGGAGGAGAAGGTCCGGCACGCCCTGCGGCTGGTCGAGGGCACCTACGGGATCGCCGTGCTGCACGCCGGCTTCCCGGACCGCATCGTCGTCGCCCGCAACGGTTCCCCCGTCGTCCTCGGCATCGGCGAGAAGGAGATGTTCGTCTCCTCCGACGTGGCCGCGCTGGTCAGCCACACCCGCCAGGTCGTCACCCTGGACGACGGCGAGATGGCCACCGTCAAGGCCGACGACTACCGCACCTACACCACGGAGGGCAGCCACACCTCGGCCTCCCCGACCACCGTGGAGTGGGAGGCCGAGTCGTACGACATGGGCGGCCACGACACGTACATGCACAAGGAGATCTCCGAGCAGGCCGACGCCGTGGACCGGGTGCTGCGCGGCCGGATCGACGACCGCTTCGCCACGGTCCACCTCGGCGGCCTCAACCTCGACGCCCGCGAGGCGCGCGGGGTGCGCCGGGTGAAGATCCTCGGCTGCGGCTCGGCGTACCACGCCGGTCAGATCGGCGCGCAGATGATCGAGGAGCTGGCCCGCATCCCGGCCGACGCCGAGCCCGCGAGCGAGTTCCGCTACCGCAACGCGGTGGTCGACCCCGAGACCCTCTACATCGCGGTCAGCCAGTCCGGCGAGACCTACGACACCCTGGCCGCCGTCCAGGAGCTCAAGCGCAAGGGCGCGCGGGTGCTGGGCGTCGTCAACGTCGTGGGCAGCGCCATCGCCCGCGAGACGGACGGCGGCGTCTATGTGCACGCCGGGCCGGAGGTCTGTGTGGTCTCCACCAAGTGCTTCACGAACACCGCCGTCGCCTTCGCCCTGCTGGCGCTGCACCTCGGCCGGATCCGGGACCTGTCGGTCGCCGACGGCAAGCGGATCATCGCGGGCCTGCGGAAGCTGCCGGGGCAGATCGAGGAGATCCTCGCGAACGAGGACCGGATCGCCGAGCTGGCCGCGGAGTACGCGGACGCCAAGAGCATGATGTTCGTCGGGCGGGTGCGCGGCTACCCGGTCGCCCGCGAGGCCTCGCTGAAGCTCAAGGAGGTCTCGTACGTGCACGCCGAGGCGTATCCGGCGTCCGAGCTGAAGCACGGGCCGCTGGCGCTCATCGAGCCGGCCGTGCCGACGGTGGCGATCGTCCCGGACGACGACCTGCTGGAGAAGAACCGCGCCACGCTGGAGGAGATCAAGGCCCGCAGCGGCCGGATCCTGGCGGTCGCGCACCAGGAGCAGGAGAAGGCGGACCACACCCTGCTCGTCCCGCGCAACGAGGTCGAACTGGACCCGATCCTGATGGGCATCCCGCTCCAGCTGCTGGCGTACCACTCGGCGCTGGCGCTCGGCCGCGACATCGACAAGCCCCGCAACCTGGCGAAGTCCGTCACGGTGGAGTGACCCGGGCCGGCCCCGCGGGACGGCCCGGCCTCCGGCAGCAGCCCGCCGGCCGCCCCGCGCCGGCAGCCGCAACCCCCGGTCGAGCAACCCCGGTCGAGCACCCCCCGCGGCGCCCCGCCCTGCCGCGAAGGCCGCGCCGGCTCAGCCGCCGAGGCGGCGCAAGGGCGGCCCCCGCGCGTGCCACCACGCGCGCGGGGGCCGCCCGCGCCGGTGCGGGCACCGCCCATGCGCCCGCACCGGCGCGGCCGTACCGGGAACCGTCACCTCCCGGACGGCAGACGCCCGTTCATACCGTGCAGATACCCGCGCAATGCCCGAGCCGCACCCCTACGAGTGAGTAGCTTCACGGACGGTCAGCTTCACCCTGCCCGGAACACGCCGGTCCCGTAACCGCCGGAACGGACGCGGGAAACGCCGGCGGGCACGGACCCGGGCGAGCGGGCCGGGGCCGGATCCGGAGACGCCGGGCCCGTGGACGAGGATCCGGGAGAAACCGGGCCCGCAAACCAAGGGGCAGGGGAACGCCGGGCCCGTGGACGCAGGAGGCGGGAAACACCGGGCCCGTGGGCCAAGGGGCCAGGAAGCACCGGGTCAGGGGCCAACGAGCCGGGAAACGCCGGACACGGCGCGCCACCGGGCCGGAAACCCGCCGCGCTACGGAATGACCACCACCGGGCGCCGGGCCCGCTTGGCGAGCCGGCCCGCGACCGAGCCGAAGATGCGGCCGGCCAGGCCGTGCGTGGAGCCCACGACGATGGCGTCGGCCGCGTACTCCTGGCCGACCTCCTCCAGTTCGTGGCAGATGTCGCCACCCCGCTCGACCAGGATCCACGGCACCTCGGCCAGATAGTCCGCGCAGGCCAGCTCCAGCCCGAGGACCTCGGTGCGGTGGTCCGGCACGTCGACGAAGACGGGGGGCTCGCAGCCGGCCCAGACCGTGGTGGGCAGCCTGTTGGCCACATGCACGATGATCAGGCCGCTGCCGGTACGCCGGGCCATGCCGATGGCGTAGGCGAGGGCGCGTTCACTGGACGTCGAGCCGTCGAAGCCGACGACGACACCGTGCCGGAACGCCGGATCGCAGGCGTGGCGTGTCTCTTCCGCCGCTTCGAGGTCCGCCATCGGGTCGGCGACCTGCTTGCGGTCCGCGGGTTCGGGAATCTCGTGACCGGCCATCGGTGTCTCGGCGAAGAACGTCCTCTGTGAGGTGCGGCGGTTGGCGGCGGAGCGGGTCGGTGCGGTGGACGGTGCCACGGTCGGCGGGAGAGGAACCGGATAGTCCGGGAATCATCTTCCCAACGCCATACCCCCAAGAGTACGGCGACACTCCCCGGCTGCCCAGGCTCTGCCGCCGGGAGTCCCGGGAGGCGGAGGCCGGGCGCTTCCGCCGAGCGGCTCCCCGGGAGCATGCCGGAGGAGAGCGCCGAGCGCAATGCCCTCATCCGGCCCGTCGAACGCGGGAGGAGGCGACAAGTCCGGGCAGACATGTGTCCACCTGCGCATGGGACAGGCTTCGTAGGGGACCCGGTGCATCCGGCGCTCACCGACCGTGGACAATCGGTTGCACGGGGGCACACGGGGAGCGCACGCACGGATACGGGGAGTGCGTCGGACGCCTGACCGGCTCGAACGCGTGCTCCCAACACTTTTCAGCCAACTTCACATCGCTGTACATCCGTTGCCGCGGACGGCCGCCAACCCCCTTCCCACCTGCGGAGAAAGGACCATCCGAGGCGCCCGCCCCCTACGGGGAGCGCTCGCCGGCCGGAGGCGCACTTCCCACCGGCGCCGCCGAGTGCGACGCTTCGTGATCGAATGCTTCACGCCAAGTTGTCATGTCGACTTAGTGGCGGGTGGTGAACTGGTCTCGCCGACCACACGGGACACAGTAGATTCGATCTTGGCCATTCACGGCGGGGGACTTGTGCAGGACCGAGGGGAAACGTGCAGGAGCGACCTAACCGAGGAGCCGCGACCACCGAGGGGGGCTTAGTTCCATGAGCCAGGACTCCACGACCGTACCGGAGGCCGCGCGGAAGCTGTCCGGGCGCCGCCGCCGGGAGATCGTCGCAGTGCTGCTCTTCAGCGGCGGCCCCATATTCGAGAGTTCCATCCCGCTTTCCGTGTTCGGTATCGACCGCCAGGACGCCGGCGTTCCCCGCTATCGGCTCCTGGTGTGCGCCGGCGAGGACGCGCCGCTGCGCACCACCGGCGGACTCGAACTGACCGCGCCGTACGGCCTGGAGGCGCTCGCCCGGGCCGGCACCGTCGTCGTTCCGGCCTGGCGGTCGATCACCTCGCCGCCGCCGCCGGAGGCGCTGGACGGACTGCGACGGGCTCACGAAGAGGGAGCCCGCATCGTCGGGCTGTGCACCGGCGCGTTCGTACTGGCGGCCGCGGGGCTGCTCGACGGGCGGCCGGCGACGACGCACTGGATGTACGCGCCGACGCTCGCCAAGAGATATCCGTCGGTCCACGTGGACCCGCGGGAACTGTTCGTCGACGACGGCGACGTACTGACATCCGCCGGCACGGCGGCGGGCATCGACCTGTGCCTGCACATCGTGCGCAGCGACCACGGCGCGGAGGCGGCGGGCGCCCTGGCGCGCCGGCTCGTCGTACCGCCCCGGCGGAGCGGAGGCCAGGAACGCTACCTGGACAGGTCTTTACCGGAGGAGATCGGCTCGGACCCGCTCGCCGAGGTCGTCGCGTGGGCGCTGGAGCACCTTCACGAGCAGTTCGACGTGGAAACGCTGGCCGCGCGCGCGTACATGAGCCGCCGCACCTTCGACCGCCGGTTCCGTTCGCTGACCGGGAGCGCACCGCTGCAGTGGCTGATCACCCAGCGGGTGCTCCAGGCACAGCGGCTGCTGGAGACCTCCGACTACTCCGTCGACGAGGTCGCCGGACGCTGCGGCTTCCGGTCGCCGGTGGCCCTGCGCGGCCACTTCCGGCGGCAGCTGGGCTCGTCCCCGGCCGCGTACCGCGCGGCCTACCGGGCCCGGCGTCCGCAGGGCGGCGGCGGTGAGCGGGAGCACGAGCGCGCCGACCGGCCGCCGACCGGCGAGCACCGGCCGGCTCCCGAACCGGTGCCCGGGTCCCAGGCCGTACCGCTGCGCCGGGCGGCCGTGGCCCACGGGCCGGCGGCCGTCGAACCGGGGAGGCCGGACACGGACTCGTTCGTTCCGCGCCTTCCGGAGCAGGGCGGCCGGGCGGCGGGGCGCCCGTCGGTGCCCGGCCAGCGCGACCGCACCGTAGGGTGAGAGGCATGAACGATCGCATGGTGTGGATCGACTGCGAGATGACCGGCCTCTCGCTGTCCGACGACGCTCTCATCGAGGTGGCCGCGCTGGTCACCGACTCGGAGCTGAACGTGCTCGGCGAGGGGGTGGACATCGTGATCCGCCCGCCCGCCGAGGCACTCACCACCATGCCGGAGGTGGTGCGCGAGATGCACACCACCTCCGGGCTGCTGGCCGAGCTGGACGGCGGCACCACACTGCAGGAGGCGCAGCGGCAGGTGCTGGACTACATCCGCGAGCACGTCCCGGAGCGCGGCAGGGCCCCGCTGTGCGGGAACTCCGTCGGCACCGACCGGGGCTTCCTGTCCCGGGACATGCCGGACCTGGAGAGCTATCTCCACTACCGGATCGTCGACGTCTCCTCGGTCAAGGAGCTGGCCCGCCGCTGGTATCCGCGGGCCTACTTCAACAGCCCGGCGAAGAGCGGGAACCACCGGGCGCTGGCCGACATCCGGGAGAGCATCGCCGAGCTGCGCTACTACCGCGAGGCGGTCTTCGTACCGCAGCCGGGGCCGGACTCGGAGACGGCGAAGACGCTCGCCGCGAAGCACGTGGTGCCCGCCGCGAGCTGACCGCGGCCGGCGCCCGCGGTGCGCTCCCGGAGGCCCGGGGCGCGCCGCGGAAAGCCGGGCGCGAGCACCCCTGCGGAGCGTGTACACTTTTTCTCGGCCGGTACGGAAAGTGACCGGTCATGCGAATGTCATCGTGAGTGTCATCATGAATGTCATCGTGAATACGTGGTGGGTATAGCTCAGCTGGTAGAGCACCTGGTTGTGGTCCAGGATGTCGCGGGTTCAAGTCCCGTTACTCACCCTCGCAGACCGGAGCCCCGGCCGTTTCGACGGCCGGGGCTCCGGTCGTTCCGGTCGTTCCGTTGGCTGCGGCTCTACGGCTTCCCCCGGTGTTCCGCGTCACTGGTGTCCCGCGCCACCGGAACCGGCGGGCAGACCGGCGAGCGGGACCCGCGCGGCCAGGTGATACGGGCCACACGGGGCGGGGCCGCCCGCCACGGACCGCCACGCACCGCCCCTCAGCGCCCGTCCGCCCGCGCCGGCGGACCCCCGTGCCGGCCTGTGACCGAAACGGCCGCAGCGGCCTGTGGCCGGTGTGACCGAAGGGCCTGTGGGCGGTGTGGCCGAGGCGGCCGGGGCGGCCTGTGGCCGGCCGGTGTGACCGAAGCTGCCGAGGCGGCCGAGACGGTCGAAACTGCCGAGGCGGTAGAAGCAGTCGAAGCGGCCCGTCAGACCCGGTAGCCCCAACGCGCGGCGATCTTGCGCAGGTCCTCGGTCAGCAGCGCGTTCTCCTCCGCGGTCACGGGCCGGGCGGGCTGGATCCGGCCGGACATGATGTTGCCGCTCCAGTCCCCCAGCTGCGGCCGGTACGGCCCGTGGTCGAGCCGCCCGTACTCCAGCAGCCCCGGTTCCCAGGGCACGCCGAGGAAGTCGCAGATCTCCCGGGTCACGCGCTCCGGTTCGGCGGTCAGCTCCTCGTACGCCACCGTCAGCCCCGGCAGTGCGCGCCCGGCCTCCTCCAGATGCTCCGCGTAGTCGGTCACCTCCTCGAGCACCTCGGCGCGCCCGGCTCCGTCGCGCCGGTTCATCAGCGAGCCGACGACGGCGGCCGGGTGCCGCCGGAGGAAGAGGAAGCGGGCGTTCGGCCAGCAGCGGGCGACCCGCTGCCAGGCGAGGGTGTTCGCGGGCGTCTTGTCGACGATCAGCCGCTTGCCGCTCCGTTCGAGTTCGAGGTGGAGCACCCGGTCCCACAGGATGTGTTCGAGTTCCTGCTTGTCGAGTTGCAGCTCGCGCATGGCCGCGGCGGTGAAGTCCCGGGCCAGCCGCACCTGGACCGTCCGCAGATGCATCTCGTGCGGCGCCCGGATCTGCGAGTGGCTGTTGAGCAGGACCCGCAGCAGGGTGGAGCCCGAGCGGACGGGCGAGAGGACGAACACCGGGGAATCGACCAGGCGCGGCGCCCTGGGGACCGTGCACTTCCCGTCGCCCGCCGGGTCCTCCGGGGAGAGGCCGTCCGGAGCGCCGGACCGCCGTACCGGCGGCCGGAACGCCTCGGCCAGCAGCCGGGCTCTCCGCCGCAGGCCCTTGCGCACCATGTCCCGCCGCGCCACGCGTGTCGCGCTCATCACTCACCTCTCCTCGTCCCGGCCGTCACGGCCGCACCTGGTCCACCGGACATCCGAGGGCACCGGGGAGAACGGCCGACGACGGCGAGGTGAGCGGCAGGCGCCCGGCGCGCCGGGAAACCGTGTGCGTCCCCAGCGCCGCCGCCCGCCGCGGCGCGGGAACCGCTGCCCGCAGGCACCGCCCCGGAGCTCCAGGAAAGGGATATTTCAACAGTCAAATGGGAGCGCTCCCAAGATCGGGCCCAACGCGAGTAGATTCGCTTCACACCACAAAAACGGGTGCTGTTCTGGGGTTTAAGAGATGGATTCAGTCGGCACCCTTGTTGACCCAGGCACCTTGTGGCTAGGGTCTGGGCCGACCGGTGGGAGCGCTTCCATTACGTGGAGCGCTCAGCGCCCGCGGCAGATCCCCCACCTCCGCGGTAGTTCCGGCGGTCCACCGAGAGCCGGCGGCCCGGCGCGGCGCACCCGCCGCGCGGGATCCCGACCGACCTGCCACCGGCTCCGGTCCCCACCCCCACAAGGCCCCCACACTCCGGCGCAGCCCGCGCCGGGGCCGCCCCCTCCTGGGCAGGGCCGGTACGCGCGCAACCATCTGCAGGATCTACCGAAGGATTCACTGATGAGCCGCACCACCCCACAGCACCGCCGCGGGCGCCCAAGATCCGCCGCCCTCGCGGCGTGCGCCCTCGTCCTCGCGGCGGCCGGCACCGGCACCGCGCTCACCGGCAGCGCGTCGGCGGCACCCGCCGCGGGCTGCACGGTCGACTACAAGATCCAGAACGAGTGGGCCACCGGTTTCACCACCGAGATCACCGTGCAGAACACCGGCACGGCCCTCAGCTCCTGGGACGTCGAGTGGACGTTCGCGGGCAACCAGCAGGTGACCCAGGGCTGGAACGCCGACGTCTCCCAGAGCGGCAGGAACGTCACGGCGAGCAGCCCGTCCTGGGGCGGATCGCTGGCCGCCGGGGGCAGCGCGAACTTCGGTTTCCAGGCCACGTACAGCGGCAGCAACGCCGTCCCGGCCTCCTTCACGCTGAACGGCGTCACCTGCACGGCCGACGGCAGCGACCCCGGTGACCCGGGCGATCCCGGGGGCCCCGGCGACCCGGTCGACCCGCCCGGTGGCCGCGTGGACAACCCGTACGAGGGCGCCCAGGTCTACGTCAACCCGGACTGGTCCGCCCAGGCGGCCGAGAGCGGCGGCGAGGCGGTCGCCGACCAGCCCACCGCGGTGTGGCTGGACCGGATCGCCGCGATCGACTCCGGCTCCGCGGGCGAGAACACCATGGGGCTGCGGGACCACCTCGACGCCGCCCTGGAGCAGGGCGCCGACGTCCTCCAGATGGTCACGTACAACCTGCCCGGGCGTGACTGCGCCGCCCTGGCCTCCAACGGTGAGCTGGGCCCGGAGGAGATCGACCGCTACAAGAACGAGTTCATCGACCCGATCGCGGAGATCCTCTCGGACCCGGCCTACGCCGATCTGAGGATCGTCAACACCATCGAGATCGACTCGCTGCCGAACCTCGTCACCAACGTCGGTGACCGCGCGACCGCCACCGAGAACTGCGACGAGATGCTGGCCAACGGCAACTACGTCGAGGGCGTCGGCTACGCGCTCGCCACCTTCGGTGACATCGAGAACGTCTACAACTACATCGACATCGGCCACCACGGCTGGATCGGCTGGGACGACAACTTCACCGCCACCGCCGAGCTGCTGCACGAGGCCGCGAACACGGCCGGCGCCACCGTCGACGACGTGGCCGGTTTCGCCGCCAACGTCGCCAACTACGGTTCGATCGAGGAGCCGTACTTCTCGATCGACGACACCGTCAACGGCACCAGCGTGCGCCAGTCCACCTGGGTCGACTGGAACCGCTACGCGGACATCCAGACCTTCTCGCAGGCGTTCCGCGAGGAGGCCATCTCGGCCGGCTTCAACAACGACGTCGGCGTCATCATCGACACCTCCCGCAACGGCTGGGGCGGCCCCGACCGTCCCACCGGTCCCGTGGAGGGCGCGGCCACCGTCGACGAGTACGTGGACGGCAGCCGCATCGACCGCCGCATCCAGCAGGGCAACTGGTGCAACCAGTCCGGTGCCGGCCTCGGTGAGCGGCCGGCCGCCGCTCCGGCCACCGGTATCGACGCCTACGCGTGGATCAAGCCCCCGGGTGAGTCGGACGGCTCCTCGTCCGAGATCGAGAACGACGAGGGCAAGGGCTTCGACCGGATGTGCGACCCGACCTACGAGGGCAACCCGAGGAACAACAACAACATGTCGGGCGCCCTCCCGGGCGCCCCGGTCTCGGGCCACTGGTTCCAGGCGCAGTTCGAAGAGCTGCTGGCGAACGCCCACCCGGCGCTGTAGCCGCTGGTGACGTGGAGGCCGCGGCGGCTGCCTCCACGTCCCGCCGCCGCAATTCGGCGGCCGGGTGCGACAGGAGTCCGTGAGCTCACAGCGACCGGAGCGGCGGGCTTCCCCGCAGGAGGGGGCCGGTTTTCCGCCGGCCCCCTCCGTGCCGCCGTCCGCGCCCCGCCCGTCCGCGGGCGCGGGCGCAGGCACGGCACGGGCGCAGGCGCGGACGTAGGCGCAGGCGCAGACGCGGGCGCGGGCTCATTCGCCGTCCCGGCGCGCGGGGCGGGGACGGGCGCGCTCCGGGCGGACAGTCCCAACCCGGTACGGACGCGCGTCGCACCCTGACCCGAACGGACGCGGTTCGCTACGGCCCCGTCCCGGCACGAACCCGGCCCGGCACGAACGCGGCCCGGTACGAACCCGGCCCGGTACGGACGCGGCCCGCCGGACGGCCCCGGGCTCGCCGCCGGGGCAGCCCCCGGCCCCGGGACCAGGACGACCAGGACGACCAGGACGGCCGCCCCTTCCAGGACGGCCGCGCGGTCAGGACGACGCCCGCCGGATCAGCTCCGTAGTCAGCACCACCTGCGGGCGGTCGGGATCGCGTTCCCCGATCTCCGCCAGCAGCACGCGGGCCATCATCCGGCCCATCTCCTCGGTCGGCTGCCGCACGCTGGTGAGCCCCGGATCCATGTGCCGGGCCACGGCCGAGTCGTCGAAGCCGACCAGCGCGACGTCCTCCGGCACCCGGCGGCCCTGCTCCCGCAGCACCTGCCGGGCGCCCGCCGCCATCACGTCGGAGGCGCAGAAGACCGCGTCCAGCTCCGGCCGGCGCTCCAGCAGCCGCGCCATCGCCCGCCGGCCGCCCTCCTCGGTGAAGTCCGCGGGCTCGACGAGGCCCTCGTCCGGCTCGTGCCCGGCCACCGCGAGCGCCTGCCGGTAGCCGTCGAGGCGGCACTGGGCGACGTACATGTCGAGCGGCCCGGTGATGGTCGCGACGCTCCGCCGCCCGCGGCCGATCAGGTGCTCGACGGCCGCGCTCGCGCCGCCGACGTTGTCGGAGTCGACGTACGGCACGGACTCGCCCGCCGCGCGGCGGCCGCTGAGCACCGCGGGCATCTCGATCTCCTCCAGCAGGTCGGGCAGCGGGTCGTCCGCGTGCACGGAGACGAGCAGCACGCCGTCGACCCGGTGGGCGCCGAGGAACTGGGCGAGCCGGTGGCGCTCCTTCGGGGTCCGGATCAGGGTCAGCAGCAGCTGCATCTCGGTGTCGGCCAGCTCGGTGGAGATGCCGCGGATGATGTCCGAGAAGTACGGCTCGGCGAAGAGCCTGGTCTCGGTCTCGGGGATGACCAGCGCGATGGCGTCGGTGCGGTTGGCCGCCAGCGCCCTGGCGGCACGGTTCGGCACGTATCCCAGCTCGGCGACGGCCCGTTCGACCGCCTCGCGGGTCCGCTCGCTGACCCGCGGCGAACCGTTGATCACACGGGACACCGTCCCCCGCCCGACACCCGCCCGGGCGGCGACCTGCTCCAGGGTGGGCCTGCCACCGCTTCTTCTCGTCCCCGTCATTGGGTCGCCTCCCGCTCTTGGCCTGTTCTCGGGCGCTTCCGCCATTCAACATCACCCGGGCCGGGGCAACTCCCGCTGTTCATAACCTTGACACCCCATCATGGCTCGGTGACCCTTCAAGACATCACGGATGAGAGCGCTCTCAAGCCGGGGGGTTCCTACAGTTCCCGTACGCACTCTTCACCCGTCCGAACAGCACCGTCTCACTCCCCGGGGTCGTTGGCAGGACACGGGGGCGCAAAAACAGGAGGATGTCATGCACAGAACGATCCGGCCGGGGCGGCGCTCCACGGCCCTCGCGGTCGCCGCCACGCTGGGCGCATGCCTGCTCGCGGGCTGTGCCGACGACGGTGGCGGCGGCGGTTCGGCAGACGCGGGCGAGGACGCGGGCGGCAAGAAGGTCGTCACGGTGGGTGTCTTCGGCGTCTTCGGGTACAAGCAGGCCGGGCTCTACGACGAGTACGAGAAATTGAACCCGGACGTCACCATCAAGGAGACGTCGATCGAGCGGGCCGACCAGTATTTCCCGCAGCTCCTCACCCATCTGGGCACCGGCAGCGGCCTCCAGGACATCCAGGCCGTCGAGGTCGGCAATGTCGCCGAGACGGTCAACAAGCACGCCGACAAGTTCGTCGACCTGGGCAGCGCCGAGGGTGTCGACAAGAACAACTGGCTGGACTGGAAGGCCGCCCAGGCCACCACGAAGGACGGCAAGATGATCGGCCTCGGCACCGACATCGGGCCGATGGCCATGTGCTACCGCAAGGACCTCTTCGAGAAGGCCGGGCTGCCCAGCGACCGCGACGAGGTCGGCAAGCTGTGGGCCGGCGACTGGCAGAAGTACCTCGAGACCGGCGAGCGCTACATGGACAAGGCGCCCTCCGGCACGGTCTTCACGGACTCGGCCGCCGGCCTCTACAACGCGGCCCTCTCCAGCAACGTCGAGCGCTATTACGACAAGAGCGGCAAGCTCGTCTACCGGGACAGCCCGGCGGTGAAGGAAGCCTGGAACCTGTCGATGGACGCCATCGAAGGCAAGATGACGGCCAAGCTCAAGCAGTTCGACAAGACCTGGGACCAGGCCTACGCCAACGGCCGCTTCGCCAGCGTCGCCTGCCCGCCGTGGATGCTCGGCTACATCAAGGAGAAGGCCGGCGAGAAGGCGGCGGACCAGTGGGACGTCGCGCCCGCGCCCAAGCCCGCGAACTGGGGCGGCTCCTTCCTGACCGTGCCGGAGGCCGCCAAGAACAAGGAAGAGGCGATCAAGCTCGCCGCCTGGCTGACCGCCCCCGAGCAGCAGGCCAAGCTGTTCGAGAAGCAGGCCAGCTTCCCCAGCTCGCAGGCCGCCCTCGAGCTGCCGGCCGTCGCCGACGCCAAGCACGAGTACTTCGGTGACGCCCCGATCGGCGAGATCTTCGGCAAGGCCGCGGAGAACATCCCGACGCTGGTGCTCGGCGAGAAGGACCTCGCAGTCGGGACCGCCATCACCGACATCGGCATCCTCCAGGTCGAGCAGCAGGGCAAGTCGCCCGAGGAGGGCTGGGAAGCCGCTGTGAAGAACGTCGACAACCTGCTGGACCAGTGACGCGGATGGCCGTCCAGATCCGCAGCGCCGCGTCCCCCGCGAAGGGGGGCGCGGCCCTCCGCGCGGACCGCGGGGCGGAGCGGCGCAGCCGCCGCTACCGCCGTGACGTCCGCTGGAGCCCGTACCTCTTCATCGCTCCCTTCTTCCTCTTCTTCACGGCCTTCGGGCTGTTCCCGCTGCTCTACACCGGCTGGTCGTCGCTGCACCGGGTGTCGCTGCACGACCCGACCACCATGGAGTGGGCCGGGCTGCACAACTACACCCGGCTGCTGGAGGACGAGTTCTTCTGGAACGCGCTGCGGAACACCTTCACCATCGGGGTGATCTCGACCGTCCCGCAGCTGCTGATGGCGCTCGGCATCGCGCATCTGCTCAACTACCGGCTGCGCGGCTCGGCGTTCTTCCGGGTCGTGATGCTCACGCCGTACGCGACCTCGGTGGCGGCCGCGACGCTCGTTTTCGTGCTGCTCTTCGGCCGCGACTACGGAATGATCAACTGGTTCCTGGGCCTGGCCGGCATCGACAACATCGACTGGCAGAACGGCACCTGGACCTCGCAGCTCGCGGTCTCCTCCATCGTCATCTGGCGGTGGACGGGCTACAACGCGCTGATCTATCTGGCGGCGATGCAGGCCGTGCCGAACGATCTCTACGAATCGGCGGCGCTGGACGGCGCCTCGCGCTGGCAGCAGTTCATCCATGTGACGATCCCGTCGCTGCGGCCGACGATCCTCTTCACCGTCGTCGTCTCCACCATCGGCGCGACCCAGCTCTTCGGCGAGCCGCTGCTGTTCGGCGGCGCGGGCGGCCAGAAGGGCGGGCCCTCGCACCAGTACCAGACTCTCGGCCTCTACATGTACGAGCAGGGCTGGTTCAACTTCCACCTCGGCCGGGCGTCCGCGATCGCCTGGGCGATGTTCCTGATCCTGCTGCTGATCGCCCTGGTGAACTGGCTGATCGCCCGACGCCTGAGGAAGAGCTGATGAAGGCCCTGTTGAACGCCGGCGGAGCGGGCAAGCACCTGCACGGCGGCAAGATCACCTACGCGGTGCTGATCGTCTTCTCGGTGGGCTCGCTCTTCCCGCTGGTGTGGACGGCGATCGCCGCCTCCCGCGACAACGGCCGCCTCGCGCAGACCCCTCCGCCGTTCTGGTTCGGCTCCAACCTGTTCTCCAATCTGGGGACGGCCTGGAGCGACGCCAACATGGGGCTGGCGCTGCTCAACACGACGGTCGTCGCGGGCACCATCACCGTCGGCACCGTGCTGTTCTGCACCATCGCCGGTTTCGCCTTCGCGAAGCTGCGGTTCCGCTTCCGGAATCTGCTGCTGATGCTGGTGATCGGCACGATGATGATCCCGCCGCAGCTCAGCGTGGTGCCGCTCTTCATGACCATCGCCGAGCTGGAGTGGACCAACCAGCTGCAGTCCGTCATCCTGCCGACGCTGGTGGGCGCCTTCGGGGTGTTCTTCATGCGGCAGTACCTCATCGAGGCCCTGCCGTCGGAGATCATCGAGGCGGCGCGCGTCGACGGGGCCAACAGCCTGCGCGTCGTCTGGCACGTGGTCTTCCCCACCGCACGGCCCGCCATGGCCGTGCTCGCCATGCTGACCTTCGTACAGGCCTGGAACGACTTCTTCTGGCCCATCATCGCGCTGACACAGGACAATCCGACGGTGCAGGTGGCCCTGACCGGACTGGGCCGCGGCTACATTCCCGACCAGTCGGTGATCATGGCGGGCGCGCTGCTGGGCACACTTCCCCTGTTGCTCGCCTTCACGGTCTTCGGCAAGCAGATCGTCGGCGGCATCATGCAGGGCGCCGTCAAGGGCTGAGCCGGCGCCCGCCCGGGCGGCCCCACCCGCCCGGGCGCCGGCTCTCCGTCCCGCTCCTCGGGGCGAACCGCCCGCCACCCGCGGCGCAGTCCCCGCCGGCCCCGACCCTCTCCGTTTCCCCGCACACCGAACACGACGCCTCACGGGAGCGCTTCCATGACCGCTGACCCCACCACAGCCCCCCACTTCCCACCCGGCTTCCTCTGGGGCACCGCCACCGCCGCCTACCAGATCGAGGGCGCCGTACGCGAGGACGGGCGCACCCCGTCGATCTGGGACACCTTCTCCCACACCCCCGGCAAGGTGGACGGCGGAGACACCGGTGACATCGCCGTCGACCACTACCACCGGCGCAGCCAGGACGTCGCCCTGATGAAGGAGCTGGGCCTGGGCGCGTACCGCTTCTCCGTCGCCTGGCCGCGGGTCCAGCCCACCGGCCGCGGACCGGCGGTGCAGCGCGGGCTCGACTTCTACCGCCGGCTGGTGGACGAGCTGCTGGACGCGGGCATCACCCCGATGGCGACCCTCTACCACTGGGACCTGCCGCAGGAGCTGGAGGCCGCGGGCGGCTGGCCGGAGCGCGAGACGGCGCACCGCTTCGCGGAGTTCGCCCAGCTCGTCGGCGAGGCCCTCGGCGACCGGGTCAACCTCTGGGCGACGCTCAACGAGCCGTGGTGCAGCGCGTTCCTCGGCTACGGATCGGGCGTGCACGCCCCCGGGCGCACCGACCCCGTCGCCGCGCTGCGCGCCGCCCACCATCTCAACCTCGCCCACGGCCTGGGCACCCAGGCGCTGCGCGGCGTCCTGCCGTCCCGGGCGGAGATCGCGGTCAGCCTCAACGCGGCCGTGGTCAGGCCGCTCACGGACTCCGACGCCGACGCCGACGCGCGGCGGCGCATCGACGCGCTCGCGACCCGGGTCTTCAGCGACCCGATGCTGCACGGGAAGTACCCCGCGGACCTGCTCGCGGACACGGCCTCCGTCACCGACTGGTCGTTCGTCCACGCCGCCGACCTGGAGGTGATCAGGCAGCCGCTGGACGCGCTGGGCATCAACTACTACACACCCTCGGTCGTGTCGGCGGCCGCCGGCGGGCAGGCGGTGCGCGAGGACGGGCACAACGCGAGCGAGCACTCCCCGTGGATCGGCGTGGACGACGTCAACTTCCACCGGGCGCCGGGCGACCCCACCGCCATGGGCTGGCCGGTGGACCCCACCGGCCTCTACGACCTGCTGATGCGGTTCAGCCGCGAGGCCCCCGGCCTGCCGCTGCTGGTCACCGAGAACGGTGCCGCCTACGAGGACGTGCCGGACGCCGACGGGGTCGTGCACGACCCCGAGCGCATCGCCTATCTGCACGCCCACCTCGACGCCACCCGGCAGGCGATCACCGACGGCGCGGACGTCCGCGGCTATTTCCTGTGGTCCTTCATGGACAACTTCGAGTGGGCCTACGGCTACGCCAAGCGGTTCGGCATCGTCCGCGTCGACTACGACACCCAGACCCGCACCCCGAAGTCCAGCGCCCACTGGTACTCCCGGGTCGCCCGCACCAACCGGCTCCCGGAGCCGGAGACGGAAGCAACGGCGGCGGGGCCGGCGGGGGATACGGCGACGGGCGCGGTGACGGAGGCGGCCGAGGCGGTCTGAACCCGCTGCTCCTCCAGCTCCCGGCCACTGGCTTCTGGCCCCCGGCCCCCGGCCCCCGGCCCCCGGCCCCCGGCAGAGGCTGGGGGCCGTGACCGGAGGGACGGTGGCGGCCCTGGTCACAGGGTCCGTCCGTGGATCTCCAACCCGCGGCCCGCAGTCCGCGGGCTGCGGGCTGCGGGCTGTGGGCTGCGGGCTGTGGGCTGGGGGCTGGGGGCCGCGGGCTCGGGCTGCGGACGCGGGCTCGGGCTGTGGGCTGGGGGCCGCAGGCCCGGGCTCGCGCTCGGGCTGCGGAATCGGACTGCGGACGCGGGCTCGGGCCGCGAGCTGCGGCCCGGTGGTGTCGGTGTGCCGCAGGTCCCCGGAGCCGTGTCCGGACAGCCGGGTGCCCCGGCCGGTGTGGGGGAATCCGGCCGGGGCACGTCCGCGGGGCGGTGCGGGAGGAGCGGTGCGGCAGGAGCGGTGCGGGAGGAAGCGTCAGCCGCCCTGGCCCGCGAACGCCTTGGTGAAGGCCAGCTCCTCCTGGAGGATCGAGCTACAGGTCGCGTCGGCCTCGGCCTTCTCACCCTCGGGGCACTGCTTGTCCCGGGTGGAGGACCACATCGACACCCAGGCCAGGCCCTTGGACGCGGCGAACTCCGCGACCTGGGTCGCGTCGTCCACCGTGAAGATCTCCGTGACGACGTCGTTGACGCCGATCATCGGGGTGACGGCGACCGTCTTCCATGCCTCCTCGTCGGAGAGCCCGAGGGCCTCCTTGAGCTGGGCCTGGGTGGCGGTGGCCGCCTCGATGGCGTAGTCGCCCATGTCGTCGGTGAAGGCGGGCCCGTAGTCCATCGCCATGATGTTGACGGCGGAGATGTCGACGCCGTTCTTCTTGGCGTCGGCGACCAGGTCGACGCCGGGCTGGGTCAGGCCGGTCGGCATCACGGGCAGGGTGAACGAGACGTCGAGGCCGCTGTGCTCCTGCTGGAGCTGCGCGATGGCCTGCGCGCGCCGGGTGTTGGCCTCGGTGTCGGGCAGCGCCGCGCCCTCGATGTCGAAGTCGACCTTCGTCAGGTCGTACGCCTCGACGACCTTGCCGTAGGCCGCGGCGAGTTCCTCGGCGGAGGAGCAGGCGAGCCCCAGTTCGGAGCCGGCCGCGCCGCCGAAGGACACCCGGACATCGCCGCCGGCCGCCCGCAGATCGCCGATCTGGGCGGCGACCTCGTTGCTGTCCAGGCCGGTGGTGCCGCCCCACTTCGGTTCGCAGCCGCCGCCGGAGGTGATGAAGGCGAGGTTGAACTCCTTGACGCCGGTCTTCTCGGCGGTGCCGAGCATGTCGTACGCGGGTGCGAGGGAGGTGTCGATGTACGGGGCGAAGCCGGCGGCCGCCGCCGCGGGGGCGTCGGCGCCGGTGTCGCCGGCCTGTCCGGCGGACGCGGTCTGGGTCAGGACCACCGCGGTTCCGCCCGCGAGGAGCGTCGCCGTGAGGGCCGCCACGGTCTTGGCCCTGCGGCTCACCGTACGCCGGTGTGTAGTGCTCATGACATGCCTGCCTCTGCTGTGCGGGGGGGTAGGAGTGCACGCCGCACGCTAGCGGGCCGCAACCGCACAAAAGCCCTGATCCGGACGGCGGTCGGTGTTCTTATGGTGGCCTTAAGGACGCGATCGGCGGCGATTAACGGTCCGGCGCCCCGACCCCCGCTGCGGTCCACTCCGGTCCGCTCCCCGGTCCGCTCCCCCTCCGCTCCGGTCCGTCCGCCGCGGTCCGCTGCGGTCGGCTCCTGTCCCCTGCGGCCCGCTCCGTCCGGTCCGCTCCGGTCCGTCCGCGGTCCGGTGCGATCCGTCCGCGGTCCGGTCCGCTGCCGTCCGCTCCGGTCAGCTTCGGTCCGGTCAGCTTCGGTCCGGTCCGGTTACGGCTTCAGGCCGGCACGCCGGGTCCCTTCCGGCCCCGCCCGCGGCGCATGAGCCGGTCGACCCGGCGGCCCCCGTCCGGCCGGCGACCGCCGAGCGCCAGCCACATCCGGACCTCCGTGCCGCCGAGCACCGACCGCCCGATGCGCACGTCCCCGCCGGTGGACTCCGCGACCCGGCGGACGATGTCCAGCCCCAGCCCGGTGGAGCCGCGCCC
This sequence comes from Streptomyces lycii, assembly GCF_009735685.1. GTDB lineage: Bacteria > Actinomycetota > Actinomycetes > Streptomycetales > Streptomycetaceae > Streptomyces > Streptomyces lycii. Next base: position 21,712 of record NZ_WHPN01000333.1, read on the forward strand.
GCCGTCCCCGTGGCCGCGGCGGAGCGCCGCCTCCGGGTCGGCGATGCCGGGACCGGCGTCCGAGACGAGCACGATGACGGCGTCCTCGGCGTGGTGCACGTCGACCGCGAAGGCGGTGCCCTCGGCGGTGTGCCGGAAGACGTTGCCGAGCATCGCGTCGAGGGCGGCGGCCAGTTCGGGGCGGGCGACGGGGACGCGCACGGTCCGTTCGACTCCGGCGAGCCGCACGGTGCGGTCCTCGTCCTCGGCGAGCGCCGACCAGAACGCCATCCGCTCCCGGATCACCTCCGAGGCGTCACAGCCGCCGGCCGCCCCGCCCTGCCCCCGGGTCTGCGGCCGCTGCTCGCGGGCGGTGCGGATGATCTGGTCGACCTCGCCCTCCAGTTGGGCGACGGCCGCCCGGGTCTGGTCGGCGGCCGGGCCGTCACCGAGGGACGCGGCGTTCAGCCGGAGCACGGTGAGCGGGGTGCGCAGCCGGTGGGAGAGGTCGGCGGCCAGTTCGCGCTCGTTGTCGAGGAGGCGTACGACCTGGTCGGCCATGGAGTTGAACGCCGCGGCCGCGGAGCGCAGTTCGGCGGGCCCGTCCTCGGGAACCCTGGTCGCGAGCCGGCCGTCGCCCAGATCCTGGGCCGCCGCGGCAAGCCGGCCGGCGGGGCGCACCATGCGGGTGCCGAGCCGGTCCGCGACGGCGACGGAGCCGACGATCAGGGCCAGTCCGACACCGGCGAGCACCAGCCAGGCCGTGGTCACCCCGTTCGTCACGTCCTTCTCCGGTACGAACACCTCGACGACCGCGGTCTTCCCGGAGCCCACGGCCGTCGGCTGGAGCAGCGCCCAGCCGCCCGGCACGGCGGAGATCGAGCCCCGGCCGAGCCTGCCCGCCTCCGCCAGCGCGTCGTCGGTACTGTGCCGCTCCCCGATCTCGACGGCGCCCCGCCCGGCGCCGTCACCGGCGTCCTCCCCGCGGGCGCCACCGTCTCCGGCGCCGTCTCCACCGCCTCCGCGGCCGTCCCCGCCGTCCCCGGCACCGGGCGGCACGTGTACGGCGATCCGTCCGGCGGCGCCCGCCTCGGTGCTGGCGACGGCACGCTCCAGCTTGGTGCGGTCGGTGGTGATGGCCAGCGCCGGGCCGACGGTGGCGGCCTGCCGCTCGGCGTCGGAGAAGGCCCGGTCGCGGGCCATCTCCTTGACGACGAGCCCCAGCGGCACGGCGAAGGCGACGACCACCATCGCGGTGACGGCCAGGCACACCTTCACCAGCGCCCACCTCATGCGCACCGCCCCGTCCGGCCGCGCACGCCCCCGCGGGTGCCGCCGCTCACCGCGGCGGTTCCAGCTTCACGCCCACACCCCGCAGAGTGTGCAGATAGCGGGGTGAGGCGGCCGTCTCGCCGAGCTTGCGCCGCAGCCAGGACAGATGGACGTCGATGGTCTGGTCGTCGCCGTAGCTCTGCTGCCACACCTCGGCCAGCAGTTCCCTGCGGGCCACGACCTCACCGGGCCGTCCCGCGAGAAAGGCGAGCAGGTCGAACTCCCGCCGGGTCAGGTCGAGCTGAACGCCGTCCAGCTCCGCCCGGCGGCGCAGCGGGTCGACGCTCAGGCCGCCGACGCGCAGTTCGCGGGAGGGCGCGGCGGCGGTGCCCGCGGCGCGCGACCGGCGCAGCACGGCGGCCATCCGCGCGGAGAGATGCTCGACGGAGAACGGTTTCGTCAGATAGTCGTCGGCGCCGTCGTTGAGCAGCCGGACGATCTCCGCCTCGTCGTCCCGGGCGGTGGCGATGATCACCGGGACATCGGTGATGCCGCGCAGCATCTTCAGCGCCTCGGCCCCGTCCAGATCCGGGAGTCCGAGGTCGAGGATGACGACGTCGAAGCCGACCTGGGCCACCTCGCGCAGTGCCTCCAGCGCCGTGCCGACACTCCGCACCGTATGGGAGGCGTCGGTCAGATGCCGGATGAGGGCGGAGCGTACGAACTGGTCGTCCTCGACCACGAGCACACGTGCCATGGGACGGCACCGTACGCCATCCGGGTGCGGACCGTCGCCCGGTGCGGGCCCGTTGGTCCGGACCGGAGCGAGATCCGGTCCGGGACCACGGTGCCGCCCGGTCCGGTCCGTGACGGAGTGACATCGGCCGTTTCTTCCCCCGGCCTGCTGCCCCGGCTGGGCGCATGAGGCACTATGTGCCGATGCGACGAGGACTGCTGCACGCCGCGGCCTGGCTGCTCGCCACCGGCGCGGCCGTCACGCTGTCGTGGTGGGGCGTCCACACCGTGCTCGCGGGCACGGCGTACGACCGGCCGCGCGCGCTGACCGTCACCGCCGACGAGACGGGGAACGGCACCGGCACGGAGAGCGCCGGCGACCCGCGCGCCTCCTCCACCAGCCGTCCCAGGCCGGACCCGGACCCGACCTCCTCGCCGCCCGCGGACGAGACCCCCGGGAAGTCCGCCGGCACACCGCGCGAGCCGGAGCCCCGGCCGTCCGCGGAGAAGCCCGCCCCCGAGACCACGCCCGCCACGTCCGGCCAGGTGAAGAGCTATACGGCTGCGGGCGGACGCGTCGTGCTGGACCTCGGCGAGGCGTCGGCCGACCTGGTCTCCGCGACACCGGACTCCGGCTGGCAGATGCAGGTCTGGGAGCAGAGCGAGTGGATCCGGGTGGACTTCAGCTCGGGCGACCGGACCACGTCCGTGTTCTGCACCTGGAACGGCCATCCGCCGTCGGTGCAGGTGGTGGAGGGCTGAGCGGGTCAGTCGAAGGCGTCCGGCGGCGGGGCCGGTGACGGCTGCGCCGTCGCGTCGGCCACGGGAGCGGCGCCGCCCGTGAAGTCGGCGAGGCCGCGCCCGTGTTCGACCCGGCCGGGGTGCGGATCGGTCGCGACCCTGCGTGTCAGCTCCGCGAACGGCAACGGGCCGTCGGCGGCGAGCAGCACGGCGTTCCCGAACCGCTTGCCGCGCAGCACCGCCGGGTCCGCGGCGAGGCACAGCTCCGGGAAGACCGAGCGCACGGTGGCCACTTGGGCCCGGAGATGGGCGAGCGGCGGGCCGTCGGTGAGGTTCGCCGCGTACCAGCCGCCGGGACGCAGCACGCGCCGGGCGTCGGCCGCGAACTCGGCGCTGGTGAGATGCGCGGGCGTGCGCGCCCCGCCGAACACGTCGGCGATGACCAGGTCCGCCCAGCCGTCGGGGATCCTGCCGAGCACCGCGCGGGCATCACCGCCGCGCACCCGGATGCGCCAGCCGCTGTCCAGGGGGAGTTCACGCCGTACGAGGGCGACGAGCGCGGCGTCGAGTTCGGCGATCTGCTGGGTGGAGCGGGGCCTGGTCGCGGCGACGTACCGGGCGAGGGTGAACGCCCCGCCGCCCAGGTGGACAACGCGCAGGGGGCTGCCCGGGGGTGCCGCGAGATCGGCGATGTGGCCGAGCCTGCGCTGGTAGGCGAAGTCGAGACGGGCCGGGTCGTCGAGGTCGACGTGCGACTGCGGCGCACCGTCGACGAGCAGCGTCCACGCCCGGGGCCGCTCCCGGTCGGGCACCAGTTCCGCCAGTCCGCCGTCCACGGGCTCCCGGATCTGCTCCGCGCTCCGCGCCCGCCCGCCGCCGCGGCCCTTGGCCTTGCCTTTCGCCATGGGGTCAGTATCGCGCGGCGCCGGACTCCTCTCCGCAGCGCACCCGCGCGCGGCGCCCGCCGCTGACCGGGGACGGCGGTCGAACCCGGGGACGGCCGGAGGCCCGGGGCAACCGCCGCCCCCGGTCGGCCTTTGCCCGGGGCGCCCGGGATACGAGGTGACCGGTGACACCGGGCGACCGGCGGCGCGAGCGGGCTCCGGCTATACGGGACGACCAGCAGGCGCGGACGGTCGAAGGCGCGGGCAGCCGGAGCCGTTGCCAACCGGAGGCGTTTGCCAACCGGAGGCGTCGGCGACCGGAGGCGTCGGCGATCAGAGCCGTCGGCGATCGGAGCCGTCGGCGGCCGGCGACGCCTCCGCATGACCCCAGCACCCCTGCGCACCAGCACCCCGCGCACCCAGCGCCCCCTGTGATCCGGCCGTTCCCGGCCGTTCCCGTCACCTTCGCCCTCGCCGCCCAGCCGCCCTCGCCGCCCAGCCGCCCCGGCACACAGCAGAAAGGTTTCCGCACTCATCGGCCGCGCCGCCCGGACCGCCGCGTCAGCGGCAGCGGTCCAGGACCTCGATCATCCGGGCCGCCTCGTCCAGCGCCGCCCGCAGCACGGCCGGGTCGGTGACGGCGGCGGCCCCTTCCGGCGGTACCAGCCAGCCGGTGCCGGCCACGGGAGGTTCACCGGCACCGGCGGCCGTACAGCCCCCGAGCCCGAGCGTGCGCGTGCAGGCGCTGCCCGGCAGGTTCCAGCGCTCCGCCGTACCGGCCGGAACCAGAAACCCCAGGGTGTCGCAACTGCCGTCGTGCAGGACGGGGCCGACGGCCGGGGCCGATCCGCACACCCCGGGGCCGATGCCCCGGCGCAGGATGTCCACCGCCTCCAGGCCCTGCCGGGCGGGCACGGTGACGAGGTCGCGCTCGACGGTCCGGCCCGTCCGCGAGCCGCTGATGTCCATGCCGGCCTTCAACAAGGGAAACACCTCCGCCGTCGGGGAGCCGCGTCGCTCCTCTGCACAGGGTTCAACGGAACGCGGGCGTCAACGGCAACGGCGGAGGACCGCCGTAAAGGATGGCACTTCATGGCGGAACGCGGGTGAGATATCCGGTTTGTAGGCAAACCCTGTGTGTCCGCCCCGTCACGAGGAGTACGGTCGTGCCCGCCGACGCACCGTCTCGACCGCACCGTCGGCAGCAGGATCTCCGCCCCCCAGCGGGCAGCACCGTCTTCGGAGAGGGCTTGCCATGGTGCCGCCACCAGCGTCTCGGCCGACGTCCCCGCCGGCCGTCCGGACCCGCTCCGAGCCACGGCCGAACACGGCCTTCCGGGAGCTGCGCGGCTCGCTGTCCCCGGGCGAGTTCGCCGCGGCGGTACGTCGTGCCGCCCGCGAGATCGGCGAGCAGGTCTCGTGCGACGCCCGTTACATCGGGCGCGTCGAGTCCGGTGAGATCCGCTGCCCCAACTACGCGTACGAGCGGGTGTTCCGGCACATGTTCCCCGGGCGCACGCTCGGCGACATGGGCTTCTCCCCCAGGGAGTCGGTGCGCGGCCGGGGGGCGCGCGGGGCTCCGGTCGCGCGGGCGCACGAAGCCGAACCACCCCTGCTTGCCGAGATCCACGAGGAGAGCGACGTGCTGCGTCGCGCATTCATGACCGGCGGCACCGCCGCCCTGGCGACCGCCTCCCTGGGGCCGATCGCCGCCGACCGCCCCCGCCGACGCGCCGCCGCCGCCGACGCGGCCGCCGTCGAGGACGCCGTACGCCGGATCCGGTTGCTCGACGACCGGCACGGCGCGGACGGGCTCTACCGGCGCGCCGCCGGGCCGCTGCGCGGGGCGTACGCCCTGCTCGACGCCGGGGCCGAACGCCAGTCGACCAACGACCGGCTGCACGCCGGCGTCGGCGAACTCGCGTTGTCGGTGGGCTGGCTGGCACACGACTCGGGCCGGTTCGCCGATGCCCGCTCGCACTACGCGGAGGCTCTCGCGACCGCGCGCGTCTCGGGTGACGCGGCGCTGGAGGCGCACGCCTTCTGCAACACCGCGTTCCTCGCCCGGGACGCGGGCCGGCCGCGGGAGGCGGTGCGGGCGGCGCAGGCGGCGCAGCGCGCGGCCCGTCGGCTGGCCTCCCACCGGTTGCTGTCGCTGCTCGCCCTGCGCGAGGCGGGCGGCTGGGCGGGCCTCGGCGACCGTACGGCCTGCCAGGGGGCGCTGCTGCGTGCCCACACCCTCTTCGCCCGCGGGCCGTCGGCCGCCGACCCGGAGTGGATGTCGTTCTTCGGCGAGGCGGAGCTGGAGGGCCTTGAGTCGCAGTGCTGGGCGGCGCTCGGCGACTGGGCGCGCGCGGCGCGGCACGCCCGGCGCGCGGCGGCGCTCCAGGATCCGCATTTCGCGCGGAACACCGCCTTGTTCACGGCCGAACTCGCGGGCGACCTGGCGCGGGAAGGGGTCGTGGACGAGGCGGCGGCGGCCGGGCTGCGGGTCCTCGGGCTGCTGGGCGACGTCGAGTCGGCGCGGGTCCGGGCCATGCTCGACGACACGGCCCGCACCCTGCTCCCGCACCGCCGCACGGCACCGGTCGCGGAGTTCCTGTCCCGGGTGGAACCACCGCCGGGCACCGCGGGCGCCTGACACGCGTGCGGCGGATGCCCGACACGCGTGCGGCGGGCGCCCGGGCGGCCCCGGCCGCAACGGGCGGCCGCGGCAGGCAACGGGCGGCCGCGGCAGGCAACGGGCAGCCGCGGCCGCCGCGTCGCGGTCTCAGCCGGCCAGGTGCCCCGTCTCGTTCCAGGACTCGACGGCCGGCTCCCCGTACGCCCATCCCAGCACCGACAGCGAAGCCGGTGCCAGCTTCAGCCGGGACGCGAACGCCACCTCCTCGCCGAGCCAGCGGGCGGCGAGGGTGCGCAGGATGTGCCCGTGCGCGAACAGCAGCACGTCCCGGTCCGCCGAGCGCGCCCACTCGATCACCGCGTCGGCCCGCTTCGCGAGCTGGGCGATCGTCTCGCCCCCGGGCACCCCGTCGCGCCAGATGAGCCAGCCGGGCCGGCGCTCCTGGATCTCCGGCGTGGGCAGTCCCTCGTAGGCGCCGTAGTCCCACTCCATCAGGACGTCCCACTCCTCGGCCCGGTCGCCGAAGCCCGCCAGCTCGCAGGTCTCCGCCGCGCGGGACAGCGGGCTGGTGCGGACCTCCGCCCCGGGGAGTCCGTCGAACGGGGGCCGGCGCAGCCGCTCGCCGAGCAGCCGGGCGTCCCGCCGGCCCTCGTCGAGGAGCGGGATGTCGGTGCGGCCGGTGTGCTTGCCGGTGAGCGACCACTCCGTCTGGCCGTGCCGGGCCAGCAGAATGCGCGGTGCCATGAACGGACCTCTCGCGGGGGTGCGGTGTGCTGGGCGGAACACGCCGGTGACCCGGGCGTGCGCGCCGTGCCCATCATCGCCCACGCCGGTGCCGGACGACCGCCGGGGGCGGGCCGCGCGGCACCGTTGCCCCCGGTCAGGGGCGCGCGCCCGGGAAGAGCCGGGGCAACTCGCGAGGGCTTCCCGGCGTCTTCCCGCTCGCGCGACCGACCGGGAACGGCGTCCGAACAGGGGATGGCCGGCTACCGGGGAGCGGGTGTACGGACGGTTTCCCGTGCACCGTACGGTTGACCGCGCGCGTGCCCGGCCGTCCATTCACGGGGGAGAGTTTCCGGATGCCCGATTCCGTGCCCACGGGGGCACACACGACCCGCCACGGCTCCCGACGGCTCCGCTGGTGGACCGAGCTGCCCCTGCTCGCACTGCTGTACGTCGGCTACTGGGCGGTCCGGATCGTGGTGGCCGGCAGTGAGGACCGGGCCGTGCGGAACGGCCTGGACATCCTCGCGCTGGAGCGGACGCTGCACCTGGACGCGGAGAGCCCGCTCAACCGGCTCTTCACGGAGCAGCCGCTGATCGGTGTGCCCGCCGACTTCTTCTACGCCTCGCTGCACTACCTGATGACGGTCCTGCTCATGCTGTGGCTGTGGCACCGGCGCCCCGCGCGCTACCGGGCCGCCCGCACCTGGCTGCTGGTCTCCTCGGTGCTCGCCCTGATCGGTTTCGCCCTCTACCCGGTGTGCCCGCCGCGGCTCCTCGACGCCGGACACGGTTTCGTCGACACGATGGCCCAGTACGCCTCGTACGGCTGGTGGGGCGGTGCCGCGAGTGTGCCGCGCGGGATGGGCTCGCTGACGAACCAGTTCGCGGCCATGCCGAGCCTGCACGTCGGCTGGGCGCTGTGGTGCGGGGTGGTGCTGTGGCGGTACGGCCGGGGACCGCTGGCCAGGGCCGCCGGCGTGGCGTATCCGCTGCTGACCTCGCTGGTGGTGATGGGCACGGCGAACCACTACTTCCTCGACGTGGTCGGCGGGGTGGCCGTCATGGCGCTCGGGCTGCTGCTGGTCCGCCCGCTGCTGCGACTGGCGGACCGGGCGCGGGAGCGGTTCGCGGGGGCACGCGCACGGGAGGGGGCGCGGGCGCCGGACCGGGCGCCGGTGCGGGACGGGGCGCCCGTACGGGGCGGGGCACCGGCACCGGCACCGGCACCGGCACCGGCACCGGCACCGGACGATGCGCCGGTACGGGACCGGGAGCCCGTACGGGGCGGGGCACCGGTGCGGGACCGGGAGCCGGTCCGCCGGGCGGTCTCCGTGGGAGCCGGGAGCACCGCGGACGGCGGCTCCTGCGGGATCACCGGGGCCACCGCGTCCGCAGGGGAGTCCGGGGGTGCCGTGTCCGCCGGGGGATCCCGGGTTGCCGCGGGTGCCGGGAGGGCCGAGGCCGCAGGAGCGTCCGGGCGCGCCGCGGCCACCGCGTCCGCCGGGGGATCCCGGATTGCCGCGGGTGCCGGGAGGGCCGAGGCCGCAGGAGCGTCCGCGTCCGCCGGAACGTCCGGGCGCGCCGCGGCCACCGCGTCCGCCGGGGGCCGCTCCGGAAGCAGGTCTTCCACAGTTGTCGGCGCGGGATGCGAGACTTCGCCGGGTGAACGGATCCCTCGACAGCCGGACCGCGAAGGAAGCCCCGGAGCAGCCGTCGCCCCAAACCCCGCCACGGCGGACGACGGCGCTCCGGCAGCGGCTCGCTGAGCTGCGCGGCCCCTCCGCGGAGCCGCAGCCGCTCGACGCCCGGGCGCTGGCCGCCCTGGCGGCCAACCCGGGCTGCCGCCGCCGCGCGCTGCTCGACGGCGCCGGAGTGGACAAGGCCGCGCTCGCACGGGCGCTCGGCGCCCCGACCACCTTCGGACAGTCCCAGTTCGCCTTCGTCCGGGGCAACGCCTTCGAGGCGCGCGTCCGGTCCGACGGCGGTGCCGAACTGATCCGTCTGCTGCACGAAGGGCTCGGCGGCCCCGCGGCCCCCGCACCGCCCGATCCGGGAGAGGTGCTGGTCCCGGACCTGTCCGCGCCGGGCCCCGAGGGCCGCACGGCCCGCACCCGGCTCGCGCTGGAGGACGCCTTCGCCGCCGGGGCGTGGTCGCTGCTGTTCCACCCGATGCTGCGGCTCGACGTGGCCGGTTCCCCGGCGTATCTGGAGCCGGACGCGGTCGCGGTGCACCCGGACGGCAGCTGCACGGTGGTGGAGATCAAGTCGTTCCCGGTGTTGGACGGCGCGGCGGACCCGGCGAAGGTGGGCGCGGCGGCCCGTCAGGCGGCGGTGTACGTCCTGGCACTGCGGGAGCTGGCCGCTGCCGTGGACGGTTCCGGGGACGGCACCGCGGCGGAGGCGGCGGCCGTGGACGACGGGAACGAGGACGCCGCGGCCGGGGACGACGGGGCTGCGCGGGATGCGCGGGATGCGCGGGATGCGCTGGTTCCGGCGACGGCCTCGGCACGGGCGGCGATTCCGGCACCGGCGGGGGAACCGGCGCAGGCAGGGGGCCCTGAGCCGGATGAACTTCCGGAGCCGGAGCCGGAGCCGGAGCCGGGTTCCGGGCCCCGGGGCCCGGAACGGGTGCGGCCCACCGTGCTGCTCGTGTGCCCGAAGGACTTCTCCAACCTGCCGACGGCCGAACCGGTCGACGTACGGAAACAGCTCGCCGTCACCCGGCGCCAGCTGGACCGGCTGACCCGGATCGAGGAGATCGCCGCCGCCCTGCCCGAGGGCACCACCTTCGACCTGCGGCTCGCGGACGACGGGCGCACCCCGACCCGGCCCGCGGAGGAGTTGACGGCCGCCGTCGAGTCGGTCCGCGCCACCTACTCCCCCGACTGCCTGGCCGCCTGCGAGCTGGCCTTCCACTGCCGCAACCGGTCCCGCGAGGCGGGCGCGGTGGAGGCGCTGGGGCGCGGGGTCCGCGGCGAACTGGGCGGGCTGACGACGGTCGAGAGCGTGCTGGACGCGGCACTCGGAGCGGGCGGCGACCCCTCGGACCCGACCGTCGCGGCGCTGCGCCGGGCGGCGGCCCTCCGCGCCGAGGCACTGCGGAACACCGGGGGGACCGGCAATTCCGTAGCCCCGGGAGGTCCCGGAACCCCGGGGGGTGCCGGAGTCCCTGGAGGTGCTGGAGTCCCTGGAGGTCCCGGAGACACGGGAGGTCCCGGGGACACGGGAGGTCCCGGGGAGACAGGAGGTCCCCCGGGCGCACGACGGCCCGGAGAGCCGCGCGGGCCCTCTCCGGCCGACGTCTCCGGTGAACCGCACGGGCCCGGCCGGGCCGAACACCCGGGAGAAGCGGACGGTCCGGGACAGGCTGACGGCTCCGGACGGACCGGCGTCCCCGGACGGATGACCGGCGGCCCCGGTTCACCGGACGGCTTCGGTGCACCGGACGGCTTCGGTGGGGTCGACGGCCCGGGAGGGGCAGGCGCGGCCGCCGATCCCGCTGACGCTGCCGGCCCTGCTGAGGCTGCCGACCCCGCCGAGGCCGGCCGGTCCGGAGGCCCCCGGGAATCCGGTGGCCCCCGGGAATCCGGTCGTGCCGGGACCACCCCTCGGGAGGGCTCGTGTCGCTGATCTCCACTCTCGCCCGGATGGAGGCGGTGGCCTCGGGCCGGGCGCAGCCGGGAGCCACCGTGCGGCACCGGCATCTGTCGGACCGTCCGATGGTCTTCGTACCGTTGACGACCGCGGGTGAGACGGGTGCGCCGCTCGGTGCCCTGGTCGGCACCGACCGGGAGGCCCCGCGCCTGCTGGTCGTACCGCAGCCGCGCGACCGGGACCTGCGGTTCGCGTTTCTCGCGGAGCTGGCCGAGATCCTGCTGCCGTACATCGACGGGTACGCGGACGACGTCGGGACCGAGGAGCGCAAGGAGACCGACCCGGAGACCGGCAAGAAGGTGCCGGTCGAGGTCGAGCTGTGCGCCGACGCGCCGCAGTTGCTGGTGCCGAGCGGAGCGGGCGTCTCGTTCGTACGGCTGCTGGGCCGCTCCATGCGGTTCCGGCGGACCGCCGAGGAGGACCCGGACACGCCCTACCCGGCGCCCGCGCGGGTGCCGCTGCTGGGGCGTTGGCTGACGCATTACGGCGAGCGGGCGCGCGTTCCCGGCGCTTCGCTGCTGCTGTCGATGACCGGGCTGCTCAGCCGGCACTGGACGACGGGGCAGAGTGCCGCCGAGGACCAGCACCTGGGGGCCCTGCTGGGCTGGATCGACCCGCCGGAGGGCGAGACCGGGGCCGCCGCGGCGCTGCGGGCGGAGCTGGAGCGCGGCCCGGACGGGATGCTGCTCTGCCCGCCTGCCGGGCCCGCGACGGACCCGGTGTTCGACAACAAGCTGCTGGCCCCGGCCATGTCGCGCTACGACCGGGCGCGGGCGGAGATCCGCGCGGCGGCCGGAAACGATCCCCGCGTGCCGGAAGCGCGCGCCTCCGGGGACGGATACGTGCCGCCCGGGGAGGACGGCGGCGTGCTGCCCGGCGAGGACGGGGGCGTGCTGCCGGGCCGGGACGGTGGCGTGGCACCCGGCCGGGACGGCGGCATGCTGCCCGGCCGGGACGGCGGTGTCGACGAGGCGCGGCTGCGGAACGCCCGGCGTGACCTGGCAGCGGCCGAGGAGGAGATCCGGGAACTGCTCGCGAGCCGGCTCGGGCCGACCTGGGAGGCCGTGTGGCGCGGGATCGATCTGCTGCGCGCGCTGCCGCCCGGCGGGCATGTCGCCGACCGCTGGAAGCGCGACCGCTGGTCGTACACGGGTCACCGGGACCGGGTCCGCGCGGGCGAGCCGCCGCAGCCGAGGCGGGACGACGCGGTGACCGCGGCCCAGAAGCTGGCGAGCCGGGAGACCGCTCAGGCGCAGCTGGACGCGCAGGAGGCGCTCGACGATCCGCTGGTGATGGCGGCGCGGCGGCTGGCCGGGGAGGCGTTCGCGGGCGAGGTGACCGAGGTGGAGATGGCGTACTCCGAGGGCAAGCGCCCGATGCCGCGCCCGCTGGTGACGATCCGTACGGACGACCGGCCGCATCTCGCCGAGCGGGCGAAGGTGTACCGGGCCGTGGAGGACGGCAGGACGCAGCCGGCGGAGTTCGTGGCCCGGACGCCGGAAGGTGTCGTGATCCGGCTGACCGGCGGCATGGGCCGGGGCAAGGTCCCGGAGCCGGGTTCGGTGCCGGGGCCGGGTGACCGGGTGTGCTGGACGCTCTTCGAGCACGCGCCGCGCGGCGGCCCGGACCTGCCGGATCCGGAGCGGACCCCGTGGACCCACGGCGGTCCGCCGGTGGCGGCCGGCCCGGACGCCACCGTGCGCCGGGGCACCTCGGCGGCGGACGCCACGGACACCTCCACGGCGGACACCACGGCACCGCGGACGGCCGCACCGCATACCGCCGAACCGCAAGTCCCCGCACCGCAAGCCACCACACCGCAGGCCGTCGCACCGCAGACCGCCGCACCACAGGCCGTCGCACCCGCACCGGGCGCCGCAGTCCGGGGCGCCACGGCCCCGGGCACCGCAGCCCCGGACACGCCCGCCCCGGGCGCCTCGGACCAAGGCCCCTCGGCCCATGCCGCCCCCGCGCCGGATTTCCTGGCTCGGGACATCCCCGCGGCGGACGGCGGCCGTCCCGGGCACACCGGGCCGCCGGACGACTCCGGGGCCGCCGGAGCGGGCGGCGCTGCCGGCCCCCGGGCCCGTTCCGGCGTCCGCCCCACCGTTCTCGACACCAGCCCGGACCCGATGACTCCGGAGGACTTCCTGTGACGCCCGACTCCACGGCCGCCACCGCCCCGCCGCCGACCGGCGGCCGAGGGACGCGGACCGGCCGCCGCACGGCACCCACCGGGACCGGAACACCTGAGACCGGGAGCCGGCGGGCGCGGACCGGAACGGCTTCGGCCGGGAGGACCCCGGCCGGAAGGACCCCGGCCGGAACGGCTTCGGCCCGAAGAACCCCGGCCGGAAGGACTCCTGCCGGAAAAACCTCGGCCCGAGCGGCGCCCGCCGGAGGGACGCGAACCCGTACGGCGCCGACCGGACCGGGAGCGGCGGCATGACCACGACGGCCCAGCCCCGTACCGCCGGTTTCGACCCCGGTGAGGCCGCCTCGCGCGCCACCGGGGCCATCCTGCACGACACCCTGCACGGCCCGCACCGCGGCGTCGTCGTGGACTCCCCGCCCGGCGCCGGGAAGTCGACGCTCGTGGTGCGCGCGGCCCGCGAGCTGGCCGCCGCCGGACGCCCGCTGATGGTGGTCGCGCAGACCAACGCCCAGGTGGACGACCTGGTGGACCGGCTGGCGACCGCCGATCCGGATCTCCCGGTCGGCCGGCTGCACAGCAGCGACTCCGATCCGTACGACAAGGTGCTGGACCGGCACCCGGCGGTCCGGAAGTCGGCCAGGGCCGCGGACCTGGCGGGCATGGACGTGGTCGTCTCGACCGCCGCGAAGTGGGCGCACGTCAAGAACGCCGGTCCGTGGCAGCACGCGATCGTCGACGAGGCGTACCAGATGCGCTCGGACGCGCTGCTGGCCGTCGCGGGGCTCTTCGAGCGGGCGCTCTTCGTCGGCGACCCGGGCCAGCTCGATCCCTTCAGCGTGGTGGGCGCGGACCAGTGGGCGGGGCTGTCGTACGACCCGTCGGCGAGCGCCGTGACGACGCTGCTCGCGCACAACCCGGAGCTGCCGCAACACCGGCTGCCGGTGTCCTGGCGGCTGCCTGCCTCGGCGGCGCCGCTGGTCTCCGGCGCGTTCTATCCGTACACGCCGTTCCGCAGCGGCACCGGGCCGGGCGACCGGCGGCTGTCGTTCGGCGCGGCCCCGGACGGCTCGGCCGCGGACCGGGTGCTCGACGAGGCGGCGGCATCGGGCTGGGGCCTGCTGGAGCTGCCCGCGCGGCACACCCCGCGCACCGACCCCGAGGCGGTGTCGGCCGTCGCCGCGGTCGTGCGCCGGCTGCTGGACCGGGGCGGCGTGACGTCGGACGAGCGGTCGGCGGAGCCGGCTCCGCTCACGGCGGACCGGATCGCGGTGGGCACCGCGCACCGCGACCAGGCGGCGGCGGTCCGGGCGGCGCTGGACGGCCTCGGGGTGTCCGGCGTCGCGGTGGACACGGCGAACCGGCTCCAGGGCCGTGAGTTCGACGTGACCGTGGTGCTGCACCCGCTGTCGGGCCGGCCCGACGCGACGGCGTTCCACCTGGAGACGGGCCGGCTGTGCGTGCTGGCCTCGCGGCACCGGCACGCGTGCATCGTGGTGTGCCGGGCAGGTGTGGCGGAGCTGCTCGACGAGCATCCTTCGACCGAGCCCGTACAACTGGGGGTGACCGTGAAGTTTCCCGACGGATGGGAGGCCAACCACGCGGTGCTGTCGCATCTCGCGGAGCACCGGGTGAGCTGGGAGCCGTGACGGGGCGGACCGCGGCCCGGCCCGTGACGCGGACACCGCCGCCCGGGGCCCCGGCGGGTACTCCGCCGTCCGGACCGGCAGGCCGCGTTGTCCGGACCGGCGAGGACTCCGTTGTCCGGACCGGCGGGGACTCGGCCGTCCCGGGGCGGCGGTGGACTCCGTCGCCCGCGGCCGGTGCGGGACACGGCCGCCCGGGGCCGTGAGCGGAGGCCACGGCGCCCTCTTGCGGCACACGGGACAATGGAATGCGGCATCCACCGATCAGCAGGAGTACGGGTTCCCGAGGAGGACGGGCGCGAGCCCGAACGGGACACCGTCCGATCGCACCAACTGCCGGGAGGCACGTTCATGACCGAGCCGCAATCGGCTCCCGATCCCCGCGGGCGCCGCGAACCGCCGCGGCCGCACAAGCCCGCGGCGCTGCTCTTCGAGCCGCCGGAGGCCGTCGCGGACCCGGAGCACTTCTTCGACCTCGAGTCCATCGAGGACCCGCGAGACCTGCTGGACCGGTCCACGGAGCTGACTCTCGCGTTCCGCGAGGCCGCCGACCGGGCGACGGAGTTCCAGGCGATCGCGGCGGCGCAGCTGGCCGACCCCAAGCGGTTCGACCGGCTGCCGGAGTCGGCGATCGCGGCGCGCGCGGAGTGGACCGAGGACTACGCCAAGAAAATGATCGAATTCGGTCGCGACCTGCTCCGCAACAGCGGCTCGACACCTCATTGACCACACCTCGTAGACCACACCTCGTAGACCACACCTCCCTGACCACACCTCGTTGACCACTGACGACAGCTCGTTGACGGGGGATCGCTGCCCACACCTCGGTGACGGCGGCTGGTTGACGGCGGCTCGCCCGGCCGTATCTCGCCGACCGCGGCGGAGACGGGCGGGCGGGGCCGCGGGCGGGACGACGGATCCGGAGAGCGGTGCGGACGGCCGGCGCGGACCGCCCGGCGCAGGAACGGCGGCCCGGGCCCGGCTCACGGGCTCGGCTCGTCCCTGCCCCGGCCCGGTTCGCAGGCCCGGCGCAGTTCCGGCTCACAGGACCGGTGCTCCTGCACGGCTCTCGTACGGGCCCGGCACAGGGCTGGTACGGCCCGGCGCAGGCTGTACGGTCCGGCGCAGCTGCGGGGTGGTCCGGGACGTCCATGGCGGTTCGGGAGACCGACCGGACGCGGCCGGACCCGGCCGGCACGGACGGCACGGCGCTGGGCAGCGCGGGGCTGGGCAGCGCGAGACGGGGCAGGGCGAGGCAGCGCGGGGGCGGAAGTGAAAGCGAGGGCTCGCGACCCGGGTCCCGTGGACTGCCGGAGCGGCCCGGGGCAGCCCGGCGATCCGTGTCGGCGGAGCACCGGGCCCGGCCCTGATGCGCCCGCGCGTCTTTGTCGGGCGGGATGCGCCCCCGAGCGCCCGTAAGGTACGCCACCGCCCACACTGCCGTACAGATTTCCGACAAGAGCCCGCATGTTCCGCGGTGGTGCCATTATCCCTTTCTCATGGACCACTGGCAGCCGTATCCCGACGCTCCCACGCGTTTCGCCCTGTTCCGGCCCCCCGCCTCCGTCGACCCGGTCACCGGGGCCGACAGTCACCACACCGCCGCACGGCCCACCGAGGCGGGAGCGGCCTGGCTCGCCTCCGCCACCCCGGCCCCGCACCGGACCCTGGCCCGCTGGGCGGAGTGCCCCGGCACCCCGGCCGCGCTGCCCTGCGGCACGGCGTTCGACGTGGTCAGCGCCCCCGCCGTGTTCGGCCGCCGGATGGCGGACCGGCTGTGGAGCGACGGCCCGGGCACCGGTCCGGTGGCGGTGCACCGGGGACGGATGCTGCTGTTCACCGCGCCCGGCACCGCGCGACTGCTGCCCGCGCTGCTCGACCGACAAGCGCGGCCGGCCCAGGACCGGGAGGCCCAGGAACGGGAGCCGCACGCACGGCAGGCCCAGGTACGGGAGGCGCACGCACGGGAGGCCCAGGTACGGGAGGCGCACGCACGGGAGCCGCTCGCCCGGGAGAACCAGAAGCCGGAGATCCGGATACCGGAGCCGCTGGAGCCCGAACTGCCGGAGCCGGAACTGCCGGAGCCGGAACTGCCGGAGCCGGAACTGCCGGAGCCGGAGCCGCTGGAGCGAGACGCGGCCCTGAAGCGGGAGGCCCGGGAAGCGGAGCGGGAGGAGCGGCGAGCACGCGGCCCTGCCGTTCCGCCACTGCTGTTCCACGGCGCCGGGGACACGGTGACGGTGCCGCCGCCCGTGCCGCCGCGGGCCGCGCCGGCGGGCGGCCCCGGCGCCCCGGCCGCGTACACGGCCCCCCGCGGGAGCGCGGGCCTCTGCGGGAGCCCGGCCCCCTGCGACAGCGGAGGCCCCTGCGGGCACGGAGACGCGTACGGGAAGGGAGACGGGTACGGGAACGCCTACGCGCACGGAGGCCCGTACGGCACCCGGGACCGGGACCCGTACGGCAGCGGCGCGGCGTACGGGATCGAGGCGCCCGCGGCCGGGCCCCGCGCGGCTCCGCCGGACCGGCCCGCCGCCTCCCGCTGGCTGGTCGCCCCCGATGTACGGCACCCCTGGCTGCCCGGCGGCGAGGCGCTGCTGTGGGCCTGCCTGCGCGCGGTCCGCGGGCCCGGCGAGGGCGGCGAGGGACGGCGCGGCCGGGCCCACCTGCCGGTCCTCGCTCCGTGCCGAGCCTTATCGATTTTCGCCCAGCGGGATCCGGATGCTAATGTCTTTCCCGTCGGGCGCCGCTAGCTCAGTTGGTTAGAGCAGCTGACTCTTAATCAGCGGGTCCGGGGTTCGAGTCCCTGGCGGCGCACTTACGGTATCGCCGTTGACGAAAGGCTTTTCCGCTCACGCGGGAAAGCCTTTCGTCATTCCCGGGCACCGACCCTCACCCGGACTCCCGGGCACAGCCTCTCTCCGGGGCCTCCGTCCTCGGGGCGGGAGGGGACGACGGCCGGTACTCGCCCGAGGCCCTCACCCCTGATCGACGTAGGGCCCCGTGACCGGCATGCGGAGCCTGCGTTCGCCGGGC
>NZ_WHPN01000334.1 GCF_009735685.1 Streptomyces lycii
CCGCGACGGCCGCCACGCCCGCCGGGCGGCACCCGGGGCCGGCCCCGCCGCGCGGCGGCGGCGAGCGTCCCCGTGCACCCGCCGGTACGCCGCCCGCGTCGCCCGTACGGAAGCCACGACGGCACACCCGGCGCGCCCGCACAGCACCGCGCACCCGGCACAGCACGGCCCAATACAGCACAGCCCGGCGCGGCACAGCACGGCGCAACCGGCGCACAAGATGGCCGCATCGGACAACGGGACACGCGAAGCGCTACCCACTGGAGCATGCCCGTGGCGGTGCCGCGCCCCTAGCCTGCGTAGTGCGGTGCTCGATTCGGGCAGACCGCCTCACATCCCCACGGACCACAGGAGAGCACCATGACCGCAACCGCCGGAGGCCCCTCGCTCCCGCAGGAGCGCCGCGTCGTCACCGCGATCCCCGGGCCCAAGTCGCAGGAGCTGCAGGCCCGCCGCAACGCCGCGGTGGCCGCGGGCGTCGGGTCGGTGCTGCCGGTCTTCACCACCCGGGCGGGCGGCGGAATCGTCGAGGACGCGGACGGCAACGCGCTGATCGACTTCGGCTCGGGCATCGCCGTGACCTCCGTGGGCAACAGCGCCGAGGCCGTCGTGCGCCGGGCGTCCGCGCAGCTCGCCGACTTCACCCACTCCTGCTTCATGGTCACGCCGTACGAGGGCTACGTGGAGGTCTGCGAGGAGCTTGCGAGGCTCACCCCCGGCGACCACGCGAAGAAGTCCGCGCTGTTCAACTCGGGCGCGGAGGCGGTGGAGAACGCCGTGAAGATCGCCCGCTCGTACACCGGCCGCCAGGCGGTCGTCGTGTTCGACCACGGCTACCACGGCCGCACGAACCTCACGATGGCCCTCACCTCGAAGAACATGCCGTACAAGCACTCCTTCGGGCCGTTCGCGCCGGAGGTCTACCGCGTCCCGGTGGCGTACCCCTACCGCTGGCTGACCGGTCCGGAGAACTGCGCCGAGGAAGCCGCCGCCCAGGCGATCGACATGATCTCCAAGCAGGTCGGGGCGGAGAACGTCGCCGCCATCGTGATCGAGCCGCTGCTCGGCGAGGGCGGCTTCATCGAGCCGGCCAAGGGCTTCCTGCCGCGGATCGCGCGGTTCGCGCAGGACAACGGCATCGTCTTCGTCGCGGACGAGATCCAGTCGGGCTTCTGCCGCACCGGCCAGTGGTTCGCCTGTGAGGACGAGGGCGTCGTACCGGACCTGATCACCACCGCGAAGGGCATCGCGGGCGGGCTCCCGCTGTCGGCCGTCACCGGCCGGGCGGAGATCATGGACGCGGCGCACAGCGGCGGCCTCGGCGGCACCTACGGCGGCAACCCCGTCGCCTGCGCCGCCGCGCTCGGCGCGATCGAGACGATGCGCGAGCAGGACCTGTGCGCGAAGGCCCGCCGCATCGAGGAGATCATGAAGCCGCGGCTGACGGCGCTCCAGGAGAAGCACGCCCACGACGGTCCGGTCCGCATCGGCGACGTCCGCGGGCGCGGTGCGATGCTCGCGATCGAGCTGGTGAAGCCGGGCGGCAAGGAGCCGGACCCGGCCGCGACGGCGGCGCTCGCGAAGGCCTGCCACTCGGAGGGCCTGCTCGTGCTGACCACCGGCACCTACGGCAACGTAATGCGGTTCCTGCCGCCGCTGGTGATCGGCGAGGACCTGCTGAACGAGGGTCTCGACATCCTGGAAGGCGCCCTCTCCTCGCTCTGAGCAGCGCTCCTGTCCCCGCTCTGAGCAGCACTCCTGCGGGGGTCGTGAAGAATGTGTGGCGGACGGGCGATCCTGCTGTCCGCCGCACTCCGCGTGCCGTACGGTTTCCGACAGATGAGAGAAGAACCTCGCCCGCGGAACATCGCGGGCGACACCGGATCGGCGCCTCCCCAGCTCCGACCCGGTCGTGCCCTCGCGCACACCACCGGAGCCTCCGGCTCCGGGACTCTCCGCCGATCGGGCGGCCGCACGCCCCATACCCCCCGGGGCGGGCGGCACACCGGTCGTCACGACCGCTTCGGAACTTCCCCCCCTGTTCCGGAGCGGTCGTTCTTCTCTCCCTTCTCTCCGCGCCGCACCCCGCGGAACCCCCGCCTCTCACGCCTGCTGCGTCTGCTGGGCGTGCCGTGTCCGCCGCGTCTGCCGCGTCCGCGTCCGCCGCTGCTCGCGGCCCTGTGCGCGCTCCTTTTCGGGCTCGTCACCTGGCAGGTGGCCGCCGGCGGGCCGCTGCGGGATCTCGACGAACGGCTCGGCCGCGGCACCGGACGCCCCGGGCCCCTGTCGGAGCCCGGCCACCGCGATCCGGCCGGCGTCCTCGCCGAGTTCTTCGCCGACCTGGGGCATGTGTACGTCGCCCTGCCGGTGGCCGCGGCCGCCGCCGGGTGCGCCGGGTGGCTCGCGGTACGGCACGCGTCGCCCGGCCCCCGGTGGCGGCCGCCGCTCCTCACGGCCTGCGCGCTGACGGCCGTACCGCTGCTGGTGGTGCCGCTGAAGGCGTGGACGGACCGGCCGGGACCGGTGAGCGGCGACGGCTACTACCCCTCCGGGCACACGGTCACGGCCGCCGTCGCCCACGGCGCGGCGGTCCTCCTGCTGCTGCCGTACGTCCGCCGCAGCGCGCTGCGGCGGCTGCTGGCGGCGGGGGTGCTGCTGGTGAACCTCGGCGTCGGCGCGGGCCTGGTGCGGCGGGGTTACCACTGGCCACTTGACGTGCTGGGCGGCTGGCTGCTGTCGGCCGTGCTGCTCTGCGCGCTCGCCGCCGCACTGCGCGGACGGCATGCGCCACGGCAGCGTACGGAACCGGGGGCGGCGGAACCGGACTGCGCGGAAACGTTGTGCTCGGAATCGTTGCGCGCGGCACCGGGGCCGGCGGAACCCGGGCCGGCGGGACCGGAGCCCGTGGGACCCGGGCGGGCGGAACCGGGTCGTCCGGCGGGCGGGCCGGAATCGGGTCCGGGCTCCGGTCCGGGTCCGGGTGCGGGTGCGGGCTCCGATTGGGCTTCGGGCTCCGGTCCGGGTGCGGGTGCGGGCTCCGGTGCGGGTGCGCGGGACGACGGGCGCCGGAGCGGACGCGGCCGCTAGGGCGAATCCGGTCTCCGGAGCGGATCGGCCCCCTGGAGCGGCTGCGAGCACGGCAGTTCGCCGGGGCGGTCGACGGGCAGCAGGGCGACACCGCCGGGGCGGTCCGCAGCCGCCCAGAGATCCCGTACGGCCCGGTCGGGCGGCCGGTCGCCCTCGGTACCCCGCAGATAGGCGGCGAGGAAGTCGCGCAGCACCTCGGGCCGTACGACCGCACGCCCGTTCTCCGCCGCCCCGGTCCCCGCCGTCCCGTTCTCCGCCGTGGAGGCCGCCGGGCGCACCACGCCGGGCTCGGCGGCCAGCACGATGAGCAGCATGCCGTAGATCCGGTGGGCTCCGGGCCGCAGCGCCGGCATGAAATAGGGGAGGTCCAGGGCCCGCGCCCCGTGGCGTCCGTAGAACCGCAGGCGCGCGGCCGGATCGCCGTGGTCGTCGTCGGGGCCGTGTGCCAGGGGGTGTTTCACCTCGGCGAGCGTCAACCGCGGGTGGAAACGTTCCTGCCAGCTCCCCGTGACCTCGCGGAGGAGCAGGCCGCCGAGACCGCCCGCCCGGAGCCCCGGCGCGACGGCGAGATAGGCCAGCAGCAGCACCCGGGATTCGGGCGACCAGTCCCCGACCGCGGCCGCCACCGGTTCGCCCGCGTCATCGGTGACGGCGGTGACCGTCAGCGTGCCCGCGGCGAGCCCTCGCCGGAACCAGGCGAGGGGTTCCAGTTCGTCAGGGGTGAACGACGGGAGCAGCACCCTCGTGTAGACCCCCTCCAGCAGCGGATCACCGTCGGCGATCCCGACAACCCGCATGTGTGGCCTCCCGGATCCTGTGCTGGTGAGCCCCCGTGCCGCTCACTCTACGGCGCGGGCACGGGCCAGTGGCGCCCGCGGCCCGGCAGCGGCGGCAACCGGGTGATCGGGGAGGCGGGGCGCCCCGGTGACCGGGCGGCCAGGTGCCCCCGCGGCCCGGCCACCGGTGCACGGGCAGGCCCTGCGGCCGGCTGACGGGGCGCCCCCGCGACCGGACGGCCCGGGCCCGGTGACCGGGTTGCCGGGGCCGTTCCGGTGTCGGACTCGGTCCCGGCCCCGGTCCGGTCCCGCTCTCAGTCCCGGTCCCGCTCCCGGTCCGGTCCCGGTTTTTCCCGCGCGGGCCGTTCAGGTCCCCCGCCGCGCCGCCAGGTAGAACCAGCCGCCGACGAATCCGGCGAGCAGGACGATGGCGGTGACGATCAGGGCGGAGCCGGTCGCCTCGACCGCGTAACCGGACTGGAGGATCTGCCCCAGACCGGAGATCCCCACGGCGGCGATGACCGCGAGCAGCGAGTCCAGCTTCGCCCGCTGCCGCCGCTCCGCCCGGGCGTCCGCGCGGTCCTCCTGGCCGGCGCGCTGGGCCGCGATCTTCTCGATGACCGGACCGAGCTGTTCGTGCGCCACCTCGTCCATCGTGCGCACCAGTTCCCGTACCCGGGCCGAGTAGCCGGACTCCTCGAGCAGCCTCTCCAGGATCTGTGCCTCCACCGGGGAGGAGACGAGGGAGGGGGAGCGGATCAGCGCCATGGCAGACCTGGCCTCCACCGAGAAGTCGTGCAGCCGGATCTTCTCGGCGTCCAGTTCCCGGGCCAGCTCCAGGAGTGCGGCGGGATCCGCGGCGGCGGGGTCCGCGCCGGCCTCCTCGGCCCGCCGCTGGAAGTCCCTCGTCCGCCGGTAGTGACCGGCCAGCTCGTCGGACCAGCCCGCGAAGAGCCCGTCCAGCGACGCGGCGAACTCCGCGGTCATCCGGCGGCCGCTCATGGTGAAGCCGGCCGCTCCCAGGCCCACCAGCAGGGTGGTGTTGCAGGTGCTCACCGTCCAGTCGCCGGTCATGCCCACCACGGTCGACGACGACGCGCCGCGGGTGGCGTACCGGCTCCATTCGGCGATGGAGCCCACCAGGTGCGTCACCGGGTTCGTGAGCACCTGCGCGCCCGCCGCGGCGGCGAATTCCTCGATGGTGCGCACCTCGCGCCGGGGCGCGGCGTTCCGGGCCGGTCCGCGCGCCACCGAGGCCTCGTGGACGGCGACGACCGCCTGGAACATCCCCGGCCGGCAGACCGCCTGCACGCCGTTGGTCCCACCGGTCGCCGCCCGCACCTCCGCCGCCGCGTCCCGCGCCAGGTCCAGGGCCAGGTCCGACAGCCGCGGCCGCCCCGGGCCCGCCGCGCCCGCGCCTCCGGCGGCGGGGCCGGGGCCGGGATCGAACGTCACCGCTCCGCTTCCGTGTTCCGGAGCGGCCCGGAACAGCAGGGCGTAGAGGTCCGCCGGCGTCACGTCCAGCAGCTCCGTGTGGAACCGGACGAAGTGGTTGCCGAGCCGGGAGAAGATGATCTCCGCGCCGAACCGGCTCAGCTCCGTACCGCCGAGGTCCCGTACGACCACGTCGGGGAGTTCGGCCCGGGCCCCGTCGTAGCGGCGGCCCAGGGAGTCCGAGCCGTCCCACATGTCGTCCAGTTCCAGGGAGGCGTGCACCTGGACCGGTACGGCGTCCGCGAGCCGCCAGTCCGCCGCCGTGCCCGCGACGAGTTCGACCACGTCCTCCGGCGTGGCTCCCCGCAGGGCGAACGGGTACAGCAGCGACAGCGTGCCGTGGTCCACCCGGAGCCAGTCGGCGTCCGCGTCCCGGCGCAGCGCCGTGAGGCTGAACCGGTGGGCGCGCAGCACGCTGACGCGTTTCCGGTCGTCGAGCCGCGGGTGCTGCTCGGCGGCCGTCAGCGCGGCCAGGGCCGCGTCCAGCGGTGCCCCGTTCTCCAGATGGGCGGTGACGGCGCGCGCGACACCGGAGATGGCGTGGTTGTAGACCTCGCCGCGCGCGGCGGCGTGCGTCAGATACTCCGCCAGGGGCTCGTGTCCGGCGGGGAGCGAGCGGGCGGCGGCAGCGGTCTCCCGGCAGTGTCCGGCGGCCCGTTCGGAGGCCTCGGCCTGCGCGGTCAGCAGGCCGCTCGTCACCGCGTTCTCGGCGAGGATCTCCTCGTCCAGAGCGCTCAGCAGCGGGAGCACCGCGCGGGCGGCGGCCGCTTCGGCGGCGGGGAGCGCGTCGAGGCGGTCCCGGACACAGATACGGGCTCCGCGCAGCGTGTCCCAGAGCAGGCCGAAGTGGTACGAGAGTTCGAAGGCCTCCTCGACCTCGTCGAGGAGGTGGAGGAGCAACAGGGCGACCCCGCCCGGCTCACCGGTCACCTTCTCCAGCTGGCCGGCGACCTCCTCGACGACCCGGTCCGCCCGGCCCGGCGGCCGCCGCACGGACGGGACCCCGTCCTGCGGCGGGTCCGCGTTCCAGCGGGGCAGGCCGCGCAGACTCCCGGTGTCCACGCCCCGGGAGGCCAGCCACTCCCGCAACGGTCTCGCGTCTCCGCCCCGCAGGGCCCCCGTCAGCTCCGCAAGCATTGACGCAGATTACAACTCCGCGGTCACGAGGGGCACATGATCCCCGCTTCGGGCGGTCCGCCGCCGGCGGTCCGCCCGAGTCCCGGGACGGCGCGCTGGTGGTGGTCCCTCCGAGTTCCGGGCGGCACACCCGTGGCGGTCCGCCCGGGTCCCGGGCGGCGCACCCGTGGAGGTTCGCCCGGGTCCCGGGCGGCGCACCCGTGGCGGTTCGCCCGGGTCCCGGGCGGCGCACCCGTGGAGGTCGGCGCGAGAGGAATCGTGGCCGTCCGGAAGCTCCCCCTCCCGGCGGCGTGCCCCCGTCGTGGCGGGGCCCCGGGCGGCACGCCCCGTCGTGGCCGGGCACCGGGCGGCACGCCGCCTGGCGTCGGCACTCCGGGCACATGCCCGGTGATTCAGACGCCGGTGCCGAGAACCCGTACGACCGCCGGGGGCCGGGCGTTGTACGTGTCGCCGCCGCTCCCGTCGTCCACCGTGCCCCGGTCCGGCCGGTCCGCGACCTCGACGGCGACCGCGGTCAGCACGGCCGCGCTGCCGAGGAAGGCGACCACCCCGAGTATCAGTCCGGCGAGCGCCTGGGCGCCGTTGGTCGCCACCCCCCTCTTCACCCGTGCCCGGCCGACGGCGCCGAAGACGACCGCGAGGACACCGGTGATCAGCCCGAGCGCGAAGCCGACGATCGTCGCGGTGAGGCAGGCGGCGACGATGCCGAGCACCATGCCCGCGGTGCCGAGGCCGTTGCTCGGCGGCAGGGCGGGCGGCGCCCAGCCGTGGACGGGCGCGCCGCCGGGGTGGCCGGGCGTCGGGACGGCCGCCGGGTACGGGCCCGTGGCGTAGCCGCCGCCGTAACCGGCGGGGGTGTACGGAGTCGGGCCGTACGCCTGGGGCGCACCGGGCGGCTGGCCGTACGGAGCGGCGGCCGGGAAGCCCGACGCCGGCGGGCCCGGCGGCGTCGCCCCGGCCGGCGGCGGGTGCGCGGCGCCCGGCGGTACGTGCGCGGCCGGTGGTGGAACGTGTGCGGCGTGCGGGGGCGGATGCGCGGCCGGTGAGGGCATCGAGGTGACCGTATGCTGGTCGGCCACCGAGGGGCCGTCGGGCCGGGTCGGCTCCTGCCGCGCGGGCGGCGGGGAACCGGGCGGCGCCCACGGATCGTGCTCGGTGAACCCGTCCGGCCGGCCGGACCGCTCGGAACCGTTCGACATGCCCACCCCTCCCCTGCGGCCCATGGTTCTCCCCCGGGCCGGCGGCCCTCATGCTACGGCCTGGCGCCGACAGCCGCCGCGCGGTGCCTACGATGATCCCCGCACCGAACGGCACCGAACGGCACTGAACGGCTCCGGACACCACCGGCACCGTCCACGCCGAGCCGCCGAAGCCGTGCCGAGCCACCGAAGCCAGCCACCGACCAGCCCGGCATCCCGCCGCCCCGGCCGTCCAGGAGGACCGATGACCGATCTCCAGCCCTTCGTCGCGGGACTGCCCAAGGCCGAGTTGCACGTCCACCACGTCGGCTCGGCCTCTCCGCGCATCGTCTCCGCACTCGCGTCCCGGCACCCCGACTCGGCGGTGCCCACCGACCCCGAGGCGCTCGCCGACTACTTCACCTTCCGGGACTTCGCGCACTTCGTCGAGGTGTATCTCTCCGTCGTCGACCTGATCCGCGATCCGCAGGACGTCCGGCTGCTGACGTACGAGATCGCCCGCGACATGGCGCGGCAGAACATCCGGTACGCGGAGCTGACCGTCACCCCGTTCAGCTCCACCAGCCGGGGCATCCCGGACGCGGCGTTCATCGAGGCCATCGAGGACGCCCGGACGGCCGCCGAGGCGGAGCTGGGCGTGGTCCTCCGCTGGTGCTTCGACATCCCCGGCGAGGCCGGTCTGCGGGCCGCGGAGGAGACGGCGCGGATCGCGCTCCGGCAGCGCTGCGAGGGGCTGGTCTCGTTCGGTCTCGGCGGACCGGAGAAGGGCGTGGCGCGCCCGCAGTTCAAGCCGTACTTCGACCAGGCGATCGAGGCCGGGCTGCACAGCGTGCCGCACGCGGGGGAGACGACGGGCCCGCAGACCATCTGGGACGCGCTCAACGAGCTGCGCGCCGAACGCATCGGCCACGGCACGAGCGCCACGCAGGACCCGCGGCTGCTCGACCACCTCGCCGAGCACCGCATCCCGCTGGAGGTCTGCCCGACCTCGAACATCGCCACACGGGCGGTCGCGGACCTCGACCGGCACCCGGTGCGCGAGATGGTCGCCGCGGGTGTGATCGTGACGATCAACAGCGACGACCCGCCGATGTTCGGCACCGACCTGAACACCGAGTACGAGGTCGCGGCGCGGCTGCTGGAGCTGGACGAGCGGGGCCTGGCGGACCTCGCGAAGAACGCCGTCGACGTGTCGTTCCTGGACCCGGCGGGCAAGGCGAAGCTGGCGGCGGAGATCGACGCCTACACCGCCGACTGGCTGCGCCGGTAGCGGCCGGGCGGATTTCCGGGACCGGCCGGTATCCGCCCGGGCGGCGGGTACCCGTGAGGCCCGGCCCGGACGGCCGGTATCCGCCCGTGCGGCGGGTACCCGTGAGGCCCGGCCCGGACGGCCGGTATCCGCCCGTGCGGCGGGTACCCGTGGGGCCGGGCCCGCGGTGGCCGCCGCGGAGTGCCCAGCACGGGAGGGACGGATGTTCGTCTTCTTCTCCAACCGCACCGGATGCCTCGGCTCGCTGCTGATCAGTCTGATCGGCACGGCCGTCCTCATCCTGGTCCTGTACGGCTGCCGGCACCTCTGAGCCCGTACGGCTCCCGGCGCCGCCGGGCCCGGTGACCGACGGTCCCGATGACCCACCGACGGTCGGCCTCCGGCCCCGTACGGTGCCGGCGCCGCACGGCCGCCCGCGCCGCGGGGTCGCGTACGGCTGCCGATACCTCGCGGGATTCCGTACGGCCGCCCGCGCGGGGGCTTCCGTACGAGCGCCCACGCGGGGGCTTCCGTGCGGCTGCCCGCCCGGACGGCTGCCGTAGGGCCGCCCGCGCGGGAGGCTGCCGTGCGGCTGCCGGTGCCGCCGGGCGGGCCGACAATGGGCGCATGACGTCCCTCACCGCCGTCGCCCACCGCGGCCATCCCTACCGCGCCCGTGAGAACACGCTGCCGTCGCTGCGCTCCGCCCTCGCCGCCGGGGCCGACGCGGTCGAGTTCGATGTGCGGGTCACCCGCGACGGCGTTCCCGTACTGCTGCACGACGCCACGCTGGAGCGGCTGTGGGGTCACGACAGGCGGTTGCCGGACCTCGGTGCGGCGGATCTGCGGCGGCTGACCGGGGGCGGGGTGCCGACGCTGCGCGAGGCGCTGGCGGAGTTCGCCGCGTACCCGGCGGCGCGGGCCCTCGTCGACCTCCCCGACGCCTCGGCCGTACCGGCCGCGCTGGACGAGATCCGGGATTCCGGCATGCGGGAGCGCGTGTACTACTGCGGCGACACGGCGGCCCTGTTCGCCGTACGCGCCCGGGAGGCGGGCGCCGAGATCGCCCTGACCTGGACGACCCTGGCCCCGCCCCGCCCGGCCCTGCTGTCGGCGCTCCGGCCGCGCTGGCTCAACTACCGGTTCGGGCTGCTCAGCGGCGCCCTGGTGGCGCGGGCCCACGCGGACGGCCTGCTGGTCTCCGCGTGGACCCCCGACACCCGCCGCTCCATGAACCGGCTGCTGCGGCACGGTGTCGACTCGATCACGACGAACCGGATCGACTGCCTCAGCCGGCTTCTGGGCCGGGGTCCCGGCACACGACGTCGGTCCCGGGACGCCGCCCCGTCAGCAGGAACTCCGTGACGGTGCGGTCGCCTCGCGCGTTGCCGTTGCTGAGGTACGCGCCGTGCCCGCCCGCGTCGACCGTGACCATCCTGGCCCGCTCCCCCAGCGCGCGGCGCATCTCCAGCGCTCCGCGGTACGGGGTGCTCGGGTCGCGCAGGTTCTGCACCAGCAGGATGTTCGACGGGCCGTCGGAGGTGATGCGTACGGGCTTCTCGGCCGGCTCGTACGGCCAGAAGGCGCACGGGAAAATGTTGACGGGCAGGCCCGCGGTCAGCGGGTACCGCACCCGGTTGGCGGCGACCTCCCGCGCGTAGCCCGGGACCGAGCGGGGCCACCGGACGTCGTTGCAGATGGTCGCGACGACGACGGCCGCGTTGTTCTGCAGCACCTCCAGCGGCGGGACCTCCGGCTCCGGCAGCGGCTTCCGCGGGTCCTCCGCGGCCAGCATCAGTTCAGCGAGGGCGGGGAAGTTCGCGTCGGAGTAGAAGGCGTCCATCATGGTCTGGCGCAGCACGTTGCCGTCGAGGACGGGCGGCCGGGCACCGGGCCAGGGGCGCGGCTCCCGGTCGAGTCGCGCGGCGAGGCGGAGGAACTCCTTCCGGACACCGGCGGGTGTGGGCGCGATCCGCAGCGGGTTCCGCGGCTTCGAGGCCCAGGCGGCGAAGTCGGGGAAGCGGTCCTCGATGGCGGGGCCGTAGTTCTCGGCCCAGCCGCGCGCGACCCGTGTGTGGTCCGGGTCGCCGATGCTGTCGAGCAGCCAGCGGTCGGTGCGGTGCGGGAACAGCTGCGCGTAGACCGCGCCGACGTACGCCCCGTACGACACGCCCCAGGCGGAGATCCGCTCCTCGCCGAGCGCGGCACGGACCCGGTCGATGTCGCGGGCCTCGTTGACGCTGCTGAGGCTGCGCAGCACCGGATCCTCGCTGCGCGCGCAGGCGTCGGCGACGCGCTTGCCGCGGGCGACGTTCTCGGAGATGTCACCTCCGGGGCCGGGCCAGGGCCGCAGCTTGACGGTGGCGACGTCGTCGGGGTCGAGATCGCAGCTGACGGGCGAGGACAGCCCGACGCCGCGCGGGTCGAAGCTGACGAGGTCGTACGCTCCCCTGGTCCCGGCCATCAGGTCCGGGCCGAAGCGGGCCAGCCGGTCGATGCCGGAACCGCCGGGTCCGCCGGGGATGAGGAGCAGCGTGCCGCGGCGGGCGGCCGGACCGGTGCTCGCGATGCGGGAGACGGTGAGCGTGATCTGCTCGCCCCGCGGGTCGCCGTGGTCGAGCGGCACGGGGAGTTCGGCGCACCGCTGGGCGCTGTCCTCCCCCTTCCCGGGGCACGCCGCCCAGTCCAGCCGGACGGATCCGGTGCGGTCGCGGCCGTCGGAGCGGTGGGGCTCCGCGGCACCGGCGGCGGGCGGGACGAGGGCGGTCAGGGCGGCGGTGGCGGTGACAACGGCCGCCGCGATCGGGGCTGTTCGGCGTGGTGTGGTCGGCATGTGGCCAGACTGGCCGGGCCGGCCGCCCGCGCCCATCCGGCCACCATCCGCAATCTCCGGGTGCCTGCCCCACCCCCGGGTCTCCCGCGGCCTCCCGGCGGCTCCCGCCGGGCGCGGGTGCCGACGGGCGCCGGGGGCGGCCGGGACGTCGTACGAACGAATGCCGGGACGTCGTACAGCGGGGGCACGGCGGGGCGGGCGGAACGGCGGGCGGCGCCCTGCGGTCACTCCGGCGGCGCGGCGGGCTCCCCGACCGGCACCAGGGTCAGATAGGCCAGTCCCAGAACGCCCCGGTAACCGCGCAGCCAGGAGGCGCGGTGCGCGTCCAGGCGGTCGCGGACCCCGGCCGCCCGCGGGTGGCCCGGGTGCGTGGCGAGCCACTCCTCCAGGTCCGCCTGGTAGCCGGACTCGAACGTCTCCCACTCGTCCTCGCTCGCCGTCTCGATCCACTCCGGGCGGAATCCGGCGGCGACGGCGGCGTCGACGAGCCCCGCCAGGTCCGGGTGGTCGTCGGGGGAGGCACCGGGCCACATCGCGGCGAGTTCGGCCGGCGCGGGCGGGCGCTGCCAGAAGCCCTCGCCGAACAGGACGCGGCCGCCCGGTGCGACCAGGCGGCGCAGCTCGCGGAGGGTGGACGGGATGTGGTCCGGCGGTTCGGCGTCGCTGAGTGCCTGGCCGGAGCCGTTGCACAGCACGAGATCGGCCGGGCCGCGGGTGGTCCCGGTGGCGGACTCCTCGGCGAATTCGACGCGTTCGGCCAGTCCGCGGGCGAGGGCCCTCTCCCGGCCCCGGGCCAGGTCGGCGGCGTTGAGGTCGACGCCGGTTCCGGTCGCGGCGGGTACGGCCTCCAGCACCCGGAGCAGCAACTCGCCCCAGCCGCAGCCGATGTCGAGCACGGTCGCGGGGGCGGCGCGGGCGAGCCGTTCGACCAGGCGTGCCGCCCGGTCCTCCGAGAGAGGTCCGTGAAAGACGAGACGGCTGAGGCGGGGCGGAAGATCAAGGTTGGCCATTCGGCGCACGTTAGCGCCACGACGCAGTCCCGGCCATCGAATTCCGGGCCGGCGGGCTCGCCCCCGGGACGCCCGGGCGGCGACGGGCCCCGGGGCACGTGTCGTGTCCCGGGGCCCGTGGCGCGGCAGGCACTCCGCGGATCAGCCGTCGAGCGACGTCATGACGTGCTTGACGCGGGTGTAGTCCTCGAAGCCGTACGCCGAGAGGTCCTTGCCG
Source organism: Streptomyces lycii (assembly GCF_009735685.1). Classification (GTDB taxonomy): domain Bacteria; phylum Actinomycetota; class Actinomycetes; order Streptomycetales; family Streptomycetaceae; genus Streptomyces; species Streptomyces lycii. The sequence continues at coordinate 13,003 of NZ_WHPN01000334.1, forward strand.
TAGCCGGATTTCTTGAAGCCGCCGTGTGGCATCTCCGCGACCAGCGGGATGTGTGTGTTGATCCACACGCAGCCGAAGTCCAGGGCCTTGGACATGCGCATGGCGCGGCCGTGGTCCTTGGTCCACACCGAGGAGGCCAGGGCGTAGTCGACACCGTTCGCGTGCTCGACGGCCTCGGACTCGTCCGAGAAGGACTGGACGGTGATGACCGGGCCGAAGACCTCGTTCTGGATGATCTCGTCGTCCTGGCGGAGGCCGGAGACGACGGTCGCCGCGTAGAAGTAGCCCCGGTCGCCGACCCGGTGGCCGCCCGCCTCGACCTTGGCGTGCGCCGGGAGCCGCTCGATGAAGCCGCTGACCTGCTCCAGCTGGTTGGCGTTGTTGAGCGGGCCGAAGAACGGGTCGTCCTCGCCGGGACCGGTCCTGGCGTCGGCGGCGGCCTTGGCCAGGGCGCTCACGAACTCGTCGTGCACGGAGGCGTGGACGAGCACCCGGGTGGCGGCCGTGCAGTCCTGGCCCGCGTTGAAGTAGCCCGCCTCGCAGATGCCTTCGACGGCCTTGGCGATGTCGGCGTCCTCGAACACGACGACCGGCGCCTTGCCGCCCAGCTCCAGGTGCACCCGCTTGAGGTCCTTCGCGGCGCTCTCGGCGACCTGCATGCCGGCGCGGACCGAACCGGTGATGGAGGCCATCGCCGGGGTTCGGTGCTCGACCATGAGCCGCCCGGTGTCGCGGTCGCCGCAGACGACGTTGAAGACGCCCTTCGGCACGATCGAACCGATGATCTCGGCGAGCAGGACGGTGGACGCCGGGGTGGTGTCGGACGGCTTGAGGACGACGGTGTTGCCCGCGGCGAGCGCCGGGGCGAACTTCCACACGGCCATCATCATCGGGTAGTTCCACGGCGCGACCTGCGCGCAGACCCCGACCGGCTCACGGCGGACGATGGAGGTCAGGCCCTCCATGTACTCGCCGGCCGAGCGGCCTTCGAGCATCCGGGCCGCGCCCGCGAAGAAGCGGATCTGGTCGAGCATCATCGGCAGTTCCTCCTGCCGGGTCAGCTCCAGCGGCTTGCCGGTGTTCTCGCACTCGGCGGCCAGCAGTTCGTCGGCGCGCGCCTCGACCGCGTCGGCGATCTTCAGGAGGGCCTTCTGGCGCTCGCCCGGTACGAGGTCGCGCCAGGCCGGGAAGGCCGCGTCGGCCGCGGCCATGGCGGCGTCGACGTCCGCGGCGGCGGAGAGCGGGGCGGTGGCGTAGGCCCGGCCGGTGGCCGGATCGACCACCTCGGTGGTCCGGCCGTCGGCGGCGTCCCGGAACTCCCCGTCGATGTAGTTGCGCAG
>NZ_WHPN01000335.1 GCF_009735685.1 Streptomyces lycii
CTCGCGGGCCGGAACGGCGGACGGAGCCGTGCCCGGGCTCAGTACCCTGTCCGCATGAGCAGCGTCTTCCCCTCGCCCCTCGCCGATCCCACGCCGCAGTCCCCGGTCATCCGGGCCGCCTACCGCGCGCAGGCCGCCGCCGCCGAGATCGCCCCGCTGCCGCGGGCCGTCAAGGACGACGTGCTGCTCGCGATCGCCGACGCCCTGGAGGTGCGGGTCAAGGAGATCGTCGAGGCCAACGCCGAGGACGTCGGGCGGGCCCGTGAGGCGGGCACCGCCGAGGCGATCATCGACCGCCTCACCCTGACCCCGGAGCGGGTCCGCGCCATCGCCTCGGACGTACGGGACGTCGTGGCGCTGCCCGACCCGGTCGGCGAGGTCGTCCGTGGTTCGACGCTGCCGAACGGCATCGACCTGCGCCAGGTGCGGGTCCCGCTCGGTGTGGTGGGGATCATCTACGAGGCCCGGCCCAACGTCACGGTCGACGCCGCGGCACTGTGCCTGAAGTCCGGCAACGCGGTGCTGCTGCGCGGCTCCTCCTCCGCCTACTCCTCGAACAAGGCCCTGGTCACCGTCCTGCGCGACGCCGTCGGCGGCGCCGGGCTGCCCGCCGACGCGGTGCAGCTGGTCCCCGGTGAGAGCCGGGAGTCCGTACGCGAGCTGATGCGCGCCCGCGGCATGGTCGACGTGCTCATTCCGCGCGGCGGCGCCTCGCTGATCCGTACGGTCGTCGAGGAGTCCACGGTGCCCGTCATCGAGACCGGCACCGGCAACTGCCACGTCTACGTCGACGCCGAGACCGACCTCGACATGGCCGTGGAGATCCTGGTCAACTCCAAGGCGCAGCGGCCCAGCGTGTGCAACGCCGCCGAGACCCTCCTGGTGCACCAGGACGTGGCCGACTCCTTCCTGCCGCGGGCGCTGGTCGCGCTGGCCGAGCACGGCGTGACCGTGCACGCCGACGAGCGGGTCCAGGAGATCGCCGACCGGGTGCGGTCCGGCGCGACCGTGGTCCCGGCCACCGTCGAGGACTGGGAGACCGAGTACCTCTCGTACGACATCGCCGCGGGGGTCGTCGACTCCCTGGACGCCGCCGTGGCGCACATCCGGCTGTGGTCCTCCGGCCACACCGAGGCCATCGTCACCACCTCGCAGGCCGCCGCCCGCCGGTTCACCCAGCTGGTCGACTCCACCACGGTCGCGGTGAACGCCTCGACCCGGTTCACCGACGGCAGCCAGTTCGGCTTCGGCGCGGAGATCGGCATCTCCACCCAGAAGCTGCACGCCCGCGGCCCGATGGGGCTGCCGGAGCTGACCTCCACCAAGTACGTCGTCACCGGCGACGGCCACGTCCGGGACGCCCGGCAGCGCAGCTGCTGACACCGCCCCGGTCTCCCGGGGGCACCGTGCGTGCCCCCGGGATATTTCTTCCCGCCCTGCCCAAAGCGGCGGTCCCGGGCTAATCTGGTGGGGTGCCGGACGATGTGGGGGGCAAGCCGTTCCAGGACGGTGACGAACCCGACAGCGACAGCCACGGGGCGGCGGACGAAGAGTTCGCGACCGTGGTGTTCGACGAGGATTTCGTGCGGTCCGCCGAGATCCACGAGCCCAGCGCCGTCGAGCGCATGCTGGCCGCCGCCCAGGCCCGTGCCGAGGCCGAGGCGGCCCGCCGCCGCCCCGGCGCCTCCGTCAGCGACGAGGAGCTCTACGAGGCGTACGGCGGCCCCGGCGAGTGGTACGACCCGGACGACGACGGCCACGACCCGTACGGCCCCTACGGCGGCGCCCTGCGCCCCTATCGCAGCGGGACCCGCTGGCACCGGCCGGTGGCCTGGGTGCTCGCAATCGTGATGGGCGTCGGCATGGTGGCGCTCGCCTTCGCGGCGGTCTACCGCGGCGACGCGGGCAGCAGGCAGGACCCCTCGCCGCCGCCCGCGACCACCGGCGTCGACGACGACCGCGCCGAGCGTTCCGCCGGGCTGCCGGAACCGCTGCCGTACGCCCTCGCCGGGGGCGCCGCCCCGGCGGCCGTGGCCGTCCCGTACGCCCGCTGAGCGCGCCGCGCCGCGATGGCCGGCCCGCGCCGGGAAGTTCGGTGTCACCCAGGCGTTTACCAGGTGCCCTCCCGACCTACTCTGTTGGTATGACCGGGCCTGGAGACCCACCTGAGGGGGCACCCGAGGGCGTCCCGGGAGGTGGCGACGACGAATACCGATCCGTCGTTTTCGACGAATCCTTCGTTCGTGCTGCCCGGCTTCAGGAGTTCTCCGCCCAGGAGCGGCTGGACGACCACACCCCCGCGGTGCGCCGCCAGGGCCCGTGGCGCCGGAGCCGGGGATCCCGGCAGGCGCTCGTCCTGGTGCTGCTGATCGCCCTGGCCTTCGCCACGGCCGTGTACATGGGGGTGCGCAATCCCTACCGGAGCCTCGCCGAGCGCGACCCCGAGCCGCTGCGCAGCACCGTCGTCCCGCTGGCCCCGCGCGGCGCGGTGCCCGGCGCGGCACCGGCCGCCCTGTTCGAGCACAGCCCGGCGGCGCACTTCCGGGTGGGGGCCGAGGGGGTCAATCTGCCGGCCGTGCACGGCACCGAGAACTTCACCGACACCCAGGTCCTCGCCGCGCTGGACGCGGCCAAGGAGTACATCATCCGCTCCTCGCTGGACCCCGAGGTGCTGACCGGCGGCACCGTGCGGCCCGTGCGCGTCCTGGTCGACTCGTACCAGCTGGAGCAGTTCGACCGGAGCATGGACCGGCCCGCCGACGACGGGCGGCACGCGGCCACCGGCTGGCTGGTCCGCTTCGACGCCTCCCGGGTGGCGCTCGCCGACCCGCAGGTGCGCGTGCGGGGCAGCCTCGCCGTGACCGAGACGGGCTCCAGCCGGCTGGAGGTCACCGGCGACCACACCTTCGTCTACGCGCTGCGCCCGGCCGCCGGGCAGCCGGAGGGCGACGGCCGGGCGTCGCTCTTCACGGTCCGCCGCGAGGTCCGCTTCCGCTTCGACCGGGACGACCTGCGCGACCACCAGATCGAGGTGGTCCAGGCCTATGTGCAGGCGGGCCCGATGAGCTGCGGCGGCGACACGGCCGGGCAGCTGCGGCCGCTGCTGGCGGGGCAGGACGCCGGGAAGGGCCGCCCGGCCGGCACGGACCCGTACGCGCCCCAGCGGTCCACCGCCTCGCTGTGCGGGGTGATGGCCGACGAGGCGCAGCCGAGCCCGCCCCGGGGGTCGCCGTAGCGGCCGCCCGGGGCGCGGGACGGCGCCCGCCCGCCGGAATCCGACGGGGGGCGGCCCTGCCGGGGCCCGTCAGGAGGACGCGGCCGGGCCGCTGTCGTCCGCCGGCGGCGTGGAGCCGCCCTTGCCGCCGTTCGCGGCGCCGCTGAACCTGTCGCGGAGCTTGCCGCCGAGGTCGCCGGCGCCGCCCGCGATGTCCCGCACCAGGCCCATCAGCGGGTCCTTGCTGTTGCGGACCGAGTCGGCGTAGTGGTTCGCGGACTCCTTGAAGGAGTCGCTGACCGAGGTGTCCTTGTCCTCGTCGCGGCGCGGGTAGTGCCCGTCCATGAGCCGCTGGAAGTCCCGGCTCTCGGCCCACTTCTTGAGTTCGGCCGCGCGCACGGTCGTGAACGGGTGGCTGCGCGGCAGCACGTTCATGATCTTCAGCACGGAGTCGCGCAGATCGCCGCCCGCCTCGTACTCCTCGGCCTGCTTCAGGAAGGCCTCCACGTTCATCTCGTGGAGGTGGTTGCCGCCGGCCATCTTCATCAGGCCGCGCATCGAGGCCTGCAGGTCCTGGCCGACGACCAGGCCCGCGCGGTCCGCCGACAGCTCCGACTTGCGGAACCACTCGCGCAGCGCCGTCACGAGCGCCATGATCGCGACATTGCCCAGCGGGATCCAGGCGACCTTGAGCGCGATGCTGGTGAGGAACAGCAGGATCGTCCGGTAGACGGCGTGCCCGGACAGGGCGTGTCCCACCTCGTGGCCGATGACCGCCCGCATCTCCTCCTCGTCCAGCAGCTCGACGAGGCCGGTGGTGACGACGATGATCGGCTCGTCCATGCCGATGCACATGGCGTTCGGCTTGGGGTCCTGGTTGACATACATCGGCGGGACCTTCTCCAGGTCCAGGATGTCGCACGCGTCCCGCAGCATGACGTGCAGATGCGCGAACTGGTCCTCGCTGACCCGCACCGAGTCGGAGAGGAACATCAGGCGCAGCGAGCGCTCCGGCAGCAGCCCGCTCAGCGCCTTGAAGGCGGTGTCGAAGCCGCTCAGCTTGCGCAGCGCCACCAGCGCCGAGCGGTCGGCGGGATGTTCGTAGGCGCGTGAGGAGATCTGCGGGAACCGCCTGCGGTTGCGGCTCGGCACGTTCCCGTTGCTGTCTTCGGTCATCTTTGGCCCCCTTGTCGGCCCGGCACATGGCCTCGTCCCCCTGGCAGCCACCACCCTAAGTGCTGACTGTCACAGCGGGGCCGCGGCGGTCGGACCCGTAGGACGCCAAGAGTCGGCGTGAGGTTGCGTCGGCGCCCCGCTTACGATGAGAGCGCATCACGCGTCCTGTCCGACGACGACCCCGAGGTCTGCCGACGATGAGTCTCCCCAGCTCCGCCCACGCCCTGCTCACCCTCGCCTCCGGGGGCGGTGAGCACGGAAGCAACCACGAGAGCCTCAACCCGTACCTGATCGGTGGCCTGACGCTCGCCGCGCTGCTGCTCCTGCTCTGGATCACCACCCGTCTCAACCGCGACCGCTGAGGCGGCCGGAGGCAGCGGGACGCGCCGCCGGACCGGGAAGTAGGCTCTGCTCGCATGGGAGAACAGCAAGCGCCCGCGACCGGTCCGGTGAAGCGGCGGCTCGGTGTCATGGGCGGCACGTTCGACCCGATCCACCACGGGCACCTGGTCGCGGCCAGTGAGGTCGCCGCCCAGTTCCACCTGGACGAGGTCGTCTTCGTGCCGACCGGCCAGCCGTGGCAGAAGAGCCACCAGACGGTCTCCCCGGCCGAGGACCGCTATCTGATGACGGTCATCGCGACCGCGTCCAACCCGCAGTTCTCGGTCAGCCGGATCGACATCGACCGCGGCGGCCGGACCTACACCATCGACACCCTGCGGGACCTGCACGCCGAGCACGGTGACGCCGACCTGTTCTTCATCACGGGGGCCGACGCCCTCTCGCAGATCCTCGGCTGGCGGGACGCCCCGGAACTGTTCTCGCTGGCACACTTCATCGGAGTGACCCGTCCCGGGCACGTGCTCTCCGACCCCGGCCTCCCGGACGGCGGCGTCTCGCTGGTCGAGGTGCCGGCGCTCGCCATCTCGTCCACGGACTGCCGTGCGAGAGTGGCGGCGGGCGAGCCGGTCTGGTATCTGGTGCCGGACGGGGTGGTGCGCTACATCGACAAGCGCGGGCTCTACCGGGACGCCGGCTAGGCGCGACGGCAGGGCACGGCACGGGAAGGGGCACCGGTGAACGACGCACACTCCGGGCGGTACGGCAGGCCGGAGGACGGCCAGGATCCCTACGTCCCCGACGCGTACACGCAGCAGTACTACGACCCGTACACCGAGCGGGAGCAGCAGCCGCAGCAGTACGACGAGTACGGCCGTCCGTACGAGTCCTACGACCCGTACACCCAGCAGCAGCGGCCGCGCTACGACGAGCAGTACGACCAGTACAACCGCGGCTATCCGCAGCAGCAGTACGACCAGGGCTACGCCCCGCAGGACTACGGCCACGACCCCGACCCGGGCGGCTACGGCACCGGGACCGGCACCGCGCAGCCCTACCCGCAGCAGCAGCCCTACCCGCACGAGCAGCAGCCGCAGCAGCCGGACCCGTCGCGGTACCCGTCGCACCAGCAGGACCCGAGCCGGGATCCGCGGCACGGTGTCCCGCAGCAGTCCGCCCAGCAGCAGTGGGCGCCGCAGCAGCAGACCCGCGCCCCGGAGCGCCCCCAGCAGCCCGGGCAGCCGGGGCACCCCGGCCACCCCGGATCCGTTCCGGGCCCCCGGGACGACGACTCGGGCGCGCCCGACTACCGCACCGAGCAGTTCTCGTTCATCGAGGAGCCCGACGAGGACGCCGACGACGTCATCGACTGGCTGAAATTCGCCGAGACCCGCACCGAGCGCCGGGACGAGCGCAAGCGGAAGTACCGCAACCGCCTGGTCTCCCTCCTCGTGGTCCTCGCGCTCGCCCTGGCCGGCGGCGTCGGCTACCTCTGGTACGAGGGCAAGCTGCCCGGTCTGTCCGGCGACGGCGGGGGCGCCCAGGCGGCCGGCGGCCCGCAGAAGCGCGACGTGATCATCGTGCATCTGCGCGACACCAAGCAGGACGGCGGCAGTTCCACCGCGCTGCTCGTGAACAACGAGACGACCGGCAAGGGCACCACGCTGCTGCTCCCGAACTCCCTGGCGGTGACCGGCGAGAGCGGTTCCACCACGCTCGGCGCCTCCGTCGAGGAGGAGGGCAACGGCCCCACCCGCGATGCCCTGAACACGCTGCTCGGCTCCGGGATGAAGCACAGCTGGCGGCTGGACACCCCGTATCTGGAGAATCTGGTCGAACTCGTCGGCGGCATCACCCTCGACACCGACGCCGCCGTCCCCGCGGCGAAGAAGGGCGAGGACCCGCTGGTCGGGAAGGGCCGGGAGCAGAGCCTCGACGGCCGGGCCGCCGTCGGCTACGCCACCCTGCTGCAGAAGGGCGAGGACCAGGCCGACCAGCTGCGGCGGTTCGGGCAGGTCCTGCAGGCCGTGCTGCGGAAGATGCCGAGCGACCCCGAGCTGGCGACGACCACGGTGCAGACTCTCAACCAGATCGCCGACCCGTCACTGACCGAGGGGCAGCTCGGAGCCTCCCTCGCCGAACTGGCGGAGCAGGCGAAGAGCGGCGCGTACGAGACGACGCTGCTGCCGGTGCGGCAGGACGGGACGCTGAGCGACGGGACCGCGGAGAGCGTGGTCAAGGACGTCCTCGGCGGCACGGTCACCAACGCCGACCCGGACGCGGCCCCACGGGTGAGCGTGCGGAACGCCACCGGTGACACGAAGGCCGCGGGCACGGCGCAGGCGGCGCTGGTCAACGGCGGCTGGACATACGTCGACGGCGGCACCGGCACGGCGCAGCAGACCTCGCGGGTGACCTACGCCGACGCGGCACGGGCCGCCGAGGCGAAGGAGATCGCCACCGCGCTGGGCCTGCCGGAGAGCGCCGCCCGGAAGGGCGAGGGGGCGGCCAACGCGGACATCACCGTCGTCCTCGGCGGCGACTACGAGCCGGGCGGCGCCGGGCAGTAGCGCCCCGGGCGGCCGCCGGTCCCGGTGGCCGCCCCGGGGTCCGGCGGCCGCGGGCCGGGTGTGCCGGTGGATCGTGAGATCCTGGATTCCGGCCGCGCGACCCCGCCCGGGGCACCGCGGCCGGCATCCAGCCCCTCGACCGAAAGCCTGCTTGTGACCGTCACGGACCGCTCCAACGAGCTGATCAACGCCGCCGCCCAGGCAGCCGCCGACAAGCTCGCGCACGACATCATTGCGTACGACGTCAGCGAGGTGCTGTCGATCACCGACGCCTTCCTGCTGGCCTCCGCCCCCAACGACCGCCAGGTCAAGTCGATCGTCGACGAGATCGAGGAGCGGCTCAACAAGGAGCTGGGCGCCAAGCCGGTGCGCCGCGAGGGCGACCGCGAGGCCCGCTGGGTCCTGCTCGACTACGTGGACATCGTGGTGCACGTGCAGCACAGCGAGGAGCGCGTCTTCTACGCCCTCGAGCGGCTCTGGAAGGACTGCCCCGAACTGGAGCTGCCGGCCGACGCCGCCGCGACCCGCGGCAAGGCCGAGGAGCACGCCCGCGCCGAGGGCGACGAGGACGGTGAGCTGAGCTGAACGGCACGAGCAGCGGCCGGGGCCGCAAGATCGTCCTGTGGCGGCACGGCCAGACCGCGTGGAATCTCGAGCGCCGCTTCCAGGGCACCACCGACATCGAGCTGACGGAGACCGGCCGTTCCCAGGCGCGCCGCGCGGCCCGGCTGCTGGGCGCGCTGGAGCCGGACGCGATCATCGCCTCCGACCTGGTGCGGGCCCGGGACACCGCCGCCGAGCTGGCCGCGGTGACCGGGCTGGAGGTCACCGCGGACCCGGGCCTGCGGGAGACCTACGCGGGCAGCTGGCAGGGCCTGACGCACGAGGAGATCCTCGAGCGGCACGGCGAGCAGTACGCCGCGTGGAAGCGCGGCGAGCCCGTACGGCGCGGCGGCGGCGAGCTGGAGACGGACGTCGCCGACCGGGCGGCCCCCGTGGTCGCCCGGCATGCCGACAAGCTCCCGGAGCGCGGCACCCTGGTCGTGGTCAGCCACGGCGGCACCATCCGCACCACCATCGGCCGGCTGCTGGGCCTGGACTCCCGGCACTGGGAGGCGCTCGGCGGCCTGTCCAACTGCTGCTGGTCGGTGCTCGGCGAGGGCGCCCGCGGCTGGCGGCTGCTGGAGCACAACGCGGGCACGCTGCCCGAGCCGGTGCTCGGGGACGACGACTGACGCACGCGGCCGGGGCTCCCGGCGGGCCCGCCGGAGCCCGGCGCGGACCGGATTTCTCATTCGGCCTGGTCACCGGTTAAGCTACTGCTCGTTCACGGCGCGCCGGTGAGAACCGGACCGGGGCGTCGCGCGAACGGCGGGGCTATAGCTCAGTTGGTAGAGCGCCTGCATGGCATGCAGGAGGTCAGGAGTTCAATTCTCCTTAGCTCCACACCTGTCGATCCCGCCCTCCAAAAAAATGGAGGGCGGGATCGTTGCATTCCGGACAGTTTCCGGAAGCAAGGCGCTACGGGAGTTACTCCTGTGGTGAGAACGCTGACCGCGTGCCCGTCCCATGGCAGAATCAAAGGTCGTGAGGGGAGGAGCGACATGCCGGAGAGCATTCTCGGTGGCACCGGGAACCTTCTCGGTATGACTCTCCTCCGCTGTCCGTCCTGTGGCTCGGTCCATGTCGCCCAGATGCTCGGGGACAACGGCGGTATCTCCTACGTCTGCACGGCCTGCGGCCACAGCTGGAGCTGACTGATGGGTGCACACAGCAGGAAGTGCGACTGGTGCGGCAGCGGTACGCCGATCGTCCGCGACATGGAGCCGCTGAACCTCGACTACCAGTACTGGTGCGAGGAGTGCGCCCGCGCGCTGATCATCGTCGGCGACCCCATCGAGACGTACCGGGAGCTGGACGGCGAGCCGATCTACGGCCGGCTGCTCGACGAGCACTGCGCGCTGAAACGGTTCTACTCCTTCGCCACGGCCTGAGAGCCGACCCGCCCCACGCCCGTCCCCGCGCCCGCCCCGCCCGTTCCCGCCGCGCCACCGGCCCGCACGGCTCCGCCCAGCGGCGTCCCGCGCCGCGCCGCCCTCCGCCAGGCCCGTGCCGCCACCGCAGCCGTCAGCACCAGAAAGCCGACCGCGAGCGCCGGATAGCCCGCCGACAGCAGCATCTGGCCGCCGGTCTGCCGCAGTTCCTGCCGGGCGCCCGGCGTGTGCGGCACCCACCACAGGGCGTACGAGCAGAACACCAGCCAGACCGCGGCGGTGACCGCCGTCCACCACGCCCGGCGGTGCGACCGGCGCAGCGCCTCGCCGCCCAGCAGCAGCACCAGCGGCACGCACCACACCCAGTGGTGCGACCACGACACCGGGCTGATCAGCAGCGCGGTCATCGCACAGGCCAGGACCGCCCACGCGTCGAGCCCGGCGAGCAGCGCGGCCGTGCCCGCGGCCAGCCCGGCGACGGCGACCACGGCCACCGTGACGGCCCACCACACGCCCGGATCGGTGGTGTGCATCAGCCGTGCGAGCATCCCGCGCAGCGACTGGTTCGCCGTCTGTTCCAGATGGCCGGCCCGGCTCGCGGAGAACACCGTGCCGGACCAGAACGTCAGCGAGTCGCGGGGCAGCGCCACGGCGGCGGTCGCCACCGTCCCCGCGAAGGCCGCGGCCGACACGGCGGCCCGCCGCAGCAGCGGATTCCACGCCGCGGCGATCCCGCCCCGGCCGCCGGCGGCGCGCAGCAGCTGCCAGCCCCGTACCGCGCCGGCGACCGCCAGGAACGCCGCGAACAGTGCCGGGGTCAGCTTCACGCCCGCCGCGATGCCCGTGCCCAGCCCGGCCCAGCGGTGACCGGCCGGCCGGGACAGGTCCCACAGCACGAGCACCGCGAGCAGCAGATTGATCTGCCCGTAGCGCAGCGTCGTCCACACCGGTTCGCACCAGACGGCCGCCCCCGCGAGCGCGAAGGCCAGGGCCGGGCGCGGCAGCCGCGCCACCCGCCCCGGGAGCCGCTCCGGCAGACCCGTCAGCCTCAGCGAGAGATGGACCAGCGCGACCAGCAGACCGAGATTCCCGGCGGTGACGAGGAAGCGCATCGGCCCGACGTCGAGCAGCGTGAGGGGTATGAACAGCAGCGAGGCGAAGGGCGGATAGGTGTTGGGCAGGTCGGCATAGGTGGCCCGCATCGCGTAGAGGTCCCCGCCGGTGCGGGCCGTCCAGCCCTCGGCCCGGTAGACCATCAGATCGATCATGGTCACCTGCGCCGCCCGCTGCGCCGCCCAGAAGGCGGCGAACGAGGCGAGGCAGCAGACCGCCGCGATCAGGGTGGGATGTCCGGCGGCCCGGGCGCGCAGGGCGGGGACGGGGGGTTCGGCGGTCCGTTCCGTACGTTCCGTCGCGGTCACGGTGGCGCGGCTCCAGAATCCAGGTCTGCGGATGCGGGGTCGGCGACAGGGGCACAGGAGGGAGACAGTACCGGCCGGGATGATCTCCGGCGGAGGGGGAGGGATATGGATTTGGCGATTGGCGGGGTCTGCCGTGTAAAGTTGGCGCAGCCGCCACGGGGAACCGGGCGACAGCAAGCGGGGCTATAGCTCAGTTGGTAGAGCGCCTGCATGGCATGCAGGAGGTCAGGAGTTCAATTCTCCTTAGCTCCACGGTGAACGATGAGAACGGGCCGTCCGGAAGGGCGGCCCGTTCTGCGTTCCGCGGGGCCGTCCGCCCGCCGCGTCCGCCGCGTCCGCCCCGTCCGCCGCGGCTCCGGACGGGGCCGAGACGACGCGTACGCCGGGTGCCGCGTACGCCGGGTGCACCGGGTGCACCGGGTGCACCGGGCAGGACTCGGGCGACGGACGTGCCGGTTCCGGACGCCGCGCCCGCCCCGCGCCGACACGACGGAGCGCCCCGTCCCCGTGCCGTCTCAGCAGGGGGGCGGGGCGCTCCGGCCCGGGCCGGCTCGGCGGCTGCGCGGCTCAGCCGCCCCCGCGGGGCAGCGCCTGGCGGTTGCTCGGCGCCGGACCGCGCGGCGCCGGGGCCTCCTCCAGCCGCAGCGCGAGCGCGGGACAGCGGCGCACGGCCCGCTGCGCCTGGCCCTGGAGGTGTACGGGCACGGAGGCGTCGGCGAGCACGGGATAGCCGTCCGGGCCCATCCGGATGAGTTCCGGCACCAGCCCGGCACACAACGCGTGACCCTCGCAGAGCGTCCAGTCGACGGCCAGCTTCTCCCCGCTGGGCACGCCCTCCTCCTGGTAGCCCGGCGCGGGCAGCGGCAGCACGCCCTGGGTCGGGCGGCCGCAGCCGCCGTTCAGCACATGGGAGGCCAGATCGTCGGTGAAGGTGCTGAGCGCCGAGGTGATGAACCGTACGGAACCGTCCGGGTGCGCACAGGCCCCGCGGCCCCGTACGGACTGCGTCACCTGCCGCAGAGCCTCCAGCGAGGTCCGGCCGCCGCCGCCCAGCACGTCGGAGAGCCCGGCGGCCGCCGCGGGCAGCCCCAGCTTGCACGGGCCGCACTGCCCCGCGGTCTCCGCCGCCAGCCAGTGGGCCACCCGCAGGGTCTCGCCGAGCGGGCAGGTCTCCGGGCCGATGGGCAGCAGCGCGCCGGCCCCGAGCGCCCCGCCCGCCGCGTCCATCGACTTGCGGGAGACCACCGCGCCGTGCGCCGTCATGCCGTCGATCCACTTGCCGTGGTAGCCGCCGGAGGCCACGCCCTGCGGCAGCGGCGGCGCCCCGCACAGCTCCAGGACGTACCGCAGCGGTACGCCGCTGGGCACCTCCAGGACCGTGGGCCGGGCCACCGAGCCGGAGACGGTCAGCAGGACGGTGCCGGGCTCGGTGCTCAGCCCCGTGTTGCCGTAGCGCTGCGGGCCGAGCCGGGCGGCGACGGCGAGCTGGGCGAAGGTCTCGGTGTTGGACAGCAGCGTCGGCGCGTTGCTCACCCCGGAGTCCGAGGCCCGTACCTTGCGGCCCGGGGGCAGCGAGGGGCCGCCGTTGGCGGCGCGGATCACGGCGGAGGACTCGCCGGAGACCATCCGCTCCGGGGTGCGGACGATCCGGGCACGGAGGGTCTGCCCGCGCCGGTCCGACAGGCCCCGCTCGCCGAACGCCTGCCGGACGGACGCCTCGGTCGAGTCCCGGGTCACGGCGACGACCAGGGTGCGCGCCCCGAGCGCCTCGGCGGCCAGCAGCGCGCCGTCGAGCACCAGGTGCGGGGCGCGGTTGAGCAGCACGGTGTCCTTGCGGCAGGCCGGTTCGCCCTCGCTGCCGTTGACCACGACCACGGGGCGCACCCCGCGGCGGATGGAGGACTTGGCGACGGCCCGCAGTTTCCTGCCGAACGGGAAGCCCGCGCCGCCGCGGCCGCTGAGTGAGACGGCCTCGGCCAGCTCGGCGAGCCGTTCACCGGGCATCGGCTCCAGGGCGCCGTGAACCTTGAGATGCATGTCGAGGTCCAGGCGGTGGACCAGATCGAAGCCTGACGTCAGCTGGGGGAGTCCCACGACCCGGACCTCGGGTACGTCGGGCAGCGGCACGTTCATGGCCGGTCTCCTGCGGGCTCGTGCCACGGCTCACCGGGCGGGGGCGGGTAGAAGGGCCCGGGCGCGTCGGAGGCGCCCGTGGTGCCGGACGGCCCGCCGTCCCGGGAGTCGGGGCCGGCGGCCGGGCCGAGGCGGTCGGCGGGGGTGGGCGGCGGCGGGGACGGGACGGGCCAGGGTGCCGCGGCCCGCTCCGGGGACGGGCCGGCGCGGACATCGAAGCGCGGGTCGGAACGCAGGTCGGAGGGGCGGGCGAAGGGCTCGGTCGGGGCGGCGTCGAAGACCGGGTCGCGCAGCGGGTCGCCGCCGGTCCCGGAGCCGGCGGGGAAGCCCGGGGAACCGGCGGGGAAGCCGGGGGAGCCCGCCGGGGAGCCGTCCCACGCCGCGCCGCCGCCCGGGGAGGCGCCCGGCGGAGAGCCGACTCCCGCCGGACCGTTGTCCCGGGGATGCGCCCAGGAGCCGCCCCGGGTGTCCGCGCCCGGCGGGTCCGCGTACGGCCGGGGCAGCGGCTCGGTCCGCGGTCCCTCGCCGGAAGCGGAACCGCCGGTCCGCGCCCCGGAACCGCCGAAACGGGACCCCGACCCGGACCCGAAATCGGACCCGGAATCGGACCCGGACCCGGAATCGGACCCGAAATCGGACCCGGACCCGGAATCGGGCCCGAAATCGGACCCGGACCCGAAATCGGACCCGGACCCGAAATCGGACCCGGAGCCGAAACCGGACCCGGAGCCGAAACCTGCACCGGCATCCGCGCCGGACCCGGCCGTGAAACCGCCCGCCGCATCGCCCCGCGCCCCGGTGAGCGGCCCGTCCGGCGTCCCGGACAGCGGGTCCGCCGCGCTCCCCGGCACCGCCCGGACCGGCGCCGCCGGGGAGAATCCGCGCCCCGGCGGCACGATCCGGGAGGGACGGTCCGGATCCGCGTCCGGCGTCCCGTCGGCGGACGTCATGGCCCGGTAGCCCGCCGAGAGGCCCGCGCCGGGGCCCGCGGCCCCCGCCGGCCGGCCCGGAGAGCCGAGCGGGACCGCGCGGGTCGACTCCAGCGGTGGCCCGGAACTCCCGCGAGCGGGCCGCGGGATCGCGGCCCCCCGCCGCTCCCCGGCCCCCGGCAGCGGCGTCACCGCGGTGTCCCGCGGCGGGGGAGCAGGCGCACCCGGCGGTCGCGCGGGCTGTTCGCCCGGCCGCAGCAGGGCCAGCAGCACCTGCGCGATCCGCCGCCGGTACGGCGCGGGCAGGATCCGTACCGACACGGCGAGCCCGACCGCGAGCAGGCACAGGGTGTACAGCGCGACCACGTAGCCGGCCGCCTCCCGGCCCGCGTACAGGCCGTGCACCAGCGCCGCGCACCAGGCGGGGTAGGCCAGCGAGTGGATGGCGCGCCAGCGGCCCGCCACCTTGCGGCTCTCCGAGGCGAACGCGCTGCGCAGCGCGCCGGTGGAACCGGCGATCACCATCAGGTACCCGGCGAGCGAACCGAGTCCGATGAGCCCCGCCGAGCCCTGGACACCGAGTCCGAACGGCACCAGCGCGCCGATCAGGGACGTGTGTCCGGCGGAGACCTTCAGGACGATGTGCATCACCAGGAAGCCGAGGGAGGCCACGGCCACGGCGCGGTGGACCGCCTGGGCCAGCAGCCGCTGGCGGGGCGCGAGCAGCACCCGGTCGGTGGCGATGAGCCCCCAGACGACGGCCGCGGTGAGCGAGAGCAGGGTCAGGACTCCGCCGACGAAGTCCAGCAGGGCGCGGAGCTGTTCCCCCGTGAAGAGAACGAGCATCGGAACGAGGATCAGCAGTGCCGTCGAACCGGCGAACAGCGCGGGCCTGGGGACGGCCGGCCGCTCGGGTGCCGGATTGCGAGGTATCAGGGGCTGGGTCCGTTTCTTACGAGGGTTCATGCGGTGACTCCTGTGGCGCGAGAAAGGGGTCCCGGCTCCGCATGCTAAGTGGCCTCTCGGGTAACGTCCGGGCGTTTGGTTATTTGCTCAGCTGTCAATTACGGACGGCCGCCGCACGGTGTTCAACGCCCGCTCCGTGCGGCCCGGGCGGTCGCTGCGGTACCCTGACGCCATGCGTGCCGTACGCCTTCTGCTTAGCGAGCCGCGCTGATCAGTCCCGACCCGTGGTGCCTCGCGGCAACCCGAGGTCGGAATCGGCGCGGCGTCCCCTCCTGTGCGAGGGGCATTCCCTTTTCCGGGCACCTTCCGGTGCGGGACGAGTTCCCGCCCGGAGACGGCGCCGGGACAGGTTTCGGGTAACGGCAGAGACGATCGATGGAGCTTTGAGGACGATGAGCGAGAACCATTCCGCCGCCGAACCGGCCGCGTCGCCCCGTACCACGTCATTCCGGTACGAGGCAGCGCTGGCAGCCGACATCGAGGCACGCTGGCAGGACTTCTGGGACGCCGAGGGCACCTACGAGGCCACCGGCCCGGAGGGCGGCCCGGGAGCCGCCGGAGAAGCCGGTGACGCCGCCGCGCGGCCGAAGAAGTACGTGATGGACATGTTCCCGTACCCCTCGGGCTCGGGACTCCACGTCGGCCACCCGCTGGGCTACATCGCCACCGACGTCTACGCCCGGCACGCCCGGATGACCGGCCACAACGTCCTGCACACGCTGGGCTTCGACGCCTTCGGGCTGCCCGCCGAGCAGTACGCCGTGCAGACCGGCACGCACCCGCGGGTCTCCACCGAGGCCAACATGGAGAACATGACGGCGCAGCTCCGCCGGCTGGGCCTGGGCCACGACAAGCGCCGGTCGTTCGCCACCATGGACCCGGAGTACTACAAGTGGACCCAGTGGATCTTCCTGCAAATCTTCAACGCCTGGTACGACGACGCCGCGGACCGCGCCCGGCCGATCGGGACCCTGGTCGAGCAGTTCGAAAGCGGTGAGCGGGAGACGCCCGGGGACTGGGGCCCCTGGAGTGAGCTGAACGCCGCCCAGCGCGCCGACCTGCTGGGCGAATACCGGCTGGCGTACGCCTCCGACGCCCCCGTCAACTGGTGCCCCGGGCTGGGCACCGTGCTGGCCAACGAGGAGGTCACCGCCGAGGGCCGCTCCGAGCGCGGCAACTTCCCGGTCTTCAAGGCCAAGCTGCGGCAGTGGAACATGCGGATCACCGCCTACGCCGACCGGCTGCTGAACGACCTGGACGCGCTGGACTGGCCGGAGGCCATCAAGTTGCAGCAGCGCAACTGGATCGGCCGCAGCGAGGGCGCCCGGGTCGACTTCCCCGTGCACGCCACCAGCGGGGCCGACCGGGCCGTCACCGTCTTCACCACCCGCCAGGACACCCTGTTCGGCGCGACGTACATGGTGCTGGCGCCCGAGCACGGCCTGGTGTCCGGGCCGGACACGATCGTCCCGGACGCCTGGCCCGAGGGCACGCACGAGGTGTGGACCGGCGGATACGCCACCCCCGCCGAGGCCGTCGCCGCCTACCGCAAGCAGGCAGCGGCCAAGTCCGACGTCGAGCGGCAGGCCGAGGCCAAGGACAAGACGGGCGTCTTCACCGGCGCGTACGCGGTCAACCCGGTCAACGGCGAGCAGGTCCCGGTCTTCATCGCCGACTACGTCCTGATGGGCTACGGCACCGGCGCCATCATGGCCGTACCGGCGCACGACTCCCGGGACTTCGCCTTCGCCCGCGCCTTCGAGCTGCCGATCCGCTGCGTGGTCGAGCCCACGGACGGCCGCGGCACCGACACGGCGACGTGGGACGACGCCTTCGCCTCCTACGACGCGAAGACCGTCAACTCCGCCAACGACGAGATCTCCCTGGACGGCCTGGGAGTCACGGAGGCCAAGGCCCGCATCACCGAGTGGCTGGAGCGCCGTGGCATCGGCGAGGGCACCGTCAACTTCCGGCTGCGCGACTGGCTGTTCAGCCGGCAGCGCTACTGGGGCGAGCCGTTCCCCATCGTGTACGACGAGGACGGCATCGCCCACCCGCTGCCCGAGTCGATGCTGCCGCTGGAGCTGCCCGAGGTCGAGGACTACTCCCCGCGCACCTTCGACCCGGACGACGCGAACACCTCCCCGGAGACCCCGCTGTCCCGCAACGGCGACTGGGTGAACGTCGAACTGGACCTGGGCGACGGGCGGGGTGTGCGGAAGTTCCGCCGCGAGACCAACACCATGCCGAACTGGGCCGGTTCCTGCTGGTACGAGCTGCGCTATCTGGACCCGCGCAACAGCGAGCGGCTGGTCGACCCGGAGATCGAGCGCTACTGGATGGGCCCGCGCGAGGGGCAGCCGCACGGCGGTGTCGACCTGTACGTCGGCGGCGCCGAGCACGCCGTGCTCCACCTGCTGTACGCCCGCTTCTGGTCCAAGGTGCTGCACGACCTGGGCCACATCTCCTCCGCCGAGCCGTTCCACAAGCTCTACAACCAGGGCATGATCCAGGCCTACGTCTACCGGGACAGCCGCGGCATCGCCGTCCCGGCGGCCGAGGTCGAGGAGCGCGACGGCACGTACTGGTACGGCGGCGAGCAGGTCACCCGGCTGCTGGGCAAGATGGGCAAGTCCCTCAAAAACGCCGTCACACCCGACGAGATCTGCGCCGAGTACGGCGCGGACACGCTGCGGCTCTACGAGATGGCGATGGGCCCGCTGGACGTCTCCCGGCCGTGGGACACCCGTGCGGTCGTCGGCCAGTTCCGGCTGCTCCAGCGGCTGTGGCGGAACGTCGTCGACGAGACGACGGGCGAGGTGACCGTCGTCGACAGCGAGCCCGACGAGGCGACGCTGCGCGCTCTGCACAAGGCGATCGACGGCGTCTCGCGCGACATGGAGGCGCTGCGCTTCAACACCGCCATCGCCAAGATCACCGAGCTGAACAACCACCTGACGAAGGCGGGCGGCCCGGTGCCGAGGACGGTCGCGGAGCGGCTGGTGCTGCTGATCGCGCCGCTGGCCCCGCACATCGCCGAGGAGCTGTGGTACAAGCTGGGCCACCGCACCTCGGTCGCGCACGCGGACTTCCCGGTGGCCGACCCGGCGTACGTGGTGGACGAGACGGTGACCTGCGTCGTCCAGGTCAAGGGCAAGATCAAGGCCCGGCTGGAGGTGTCGCCGTCGATCGCCGACGAGGAGCTGGAGGCACTGGCCCTGGCCGAGGACGCGGTGCGGTCGGCGCTGGGCGGGGCGGGGATCCGCAAGGTGATCGTCCGGGCACCGAAGCTGGTGAACATCGTTCCGGCTTGATCTCCCGGACGAGCCGGGGCATCGGGGCTGGGTGACCGCCGGGCCCGGGCAATCGGGCGGGCCGGGGAGCGGAACGGCTGCCTCCGCCCGCCGTGGCCGGGGGGAGGCGGTCGCCCCTAGGGGCCGGTTGGGGGTTCCGCCGGGGACCCGGTGGAACCCCCAACCGGCCTCGGCCGTTTACGGTGGAGAAGGTGCGCCGGACGGCGTGTCGTACCGGAGTGTGACGAGGGAGCGCTCATGGAAGCCGCGATCGCGGTGGTGGCTCTGCTGTTCGTGCTTTTCGTCGCGGCCGGTGTCTATGCCGCCGCCAAGGCGGTCGGCGCCGCGAAGCGCGGCGTGGACCGCACCGTCGCGCAGGCCCGGCGGACCGTGGAGGACACCACGCTCCGGGCCCGGCAGCTCGCCCAGCCCGGCGCCGCGGGGGAACTCGCCGAGCTGCGGATCAAGCTCCGCACGTCCATGCGGGCCACCCAGGACACCCTGCACGCGGCCGCCCCCGACGATTCCTCGCTCGGTGAGACCCTGGGCCTGTTCGAGCGGCTGAGCACGCACGGCCGGGAGCTGGACGACGAGCTGAAGCGCCTGGAGCGAGAGCCCGACAAGAGCCGCGTCGCCGCCGCGCTGCCCGACCTCCGGGAGCGCACCGAGCGCGTCGTGCACTCCGCCGACTCGCTGCGCTGGGCGGCCCAGGACCGCGCCCGGAGGTTCGCCGACGACGATCTGGCGGCGCTCAGCAGCGACATCCAGCTGGAGGCCGGCGCTCTCCGGCACTGGGACAGCACACCCGGGACGACCGACGCGGCGGGTTCCGGCAGCACCGGCGGCGCCCAGCGGTCGCCGGACCCGGGACAGGCTCGGCAGGCGGAAGCACGGACGGCACCGGCAGGCGAACCGGCGGGGACGCCGGACCGTACGCCGGACCGCGAGCGCCAGCCGGAGGAACCGCCCGCCCTGACCGCCCGTGACCCGCGGCAGCGGACGGGCTTCCCGTGGGAGAAGGCGGGGAAGACCCGGCGGCCGGAGAGCACGGCCTGACCGTCCCCTCCGGGCACCCCGACCGTGTGCCCTGGCCGTGTGCCCCGCCCGACCGGATCCCGGCCGCGCTCCCGACTCGTTCCCGGGCTGTGCCCGGCCTGTCCGGGCCGTACGCGCCCCTTCCGCCGCCTGCATCCGGCCGTTCCTCGGTCCGGACGCCGGTCTGTTCTCGGGCCGTGTTCGGCCGGTCCCCCGGGGCATTCCGCTGGGCCGGCCCCGCGGGGTTCTTGGCCGATCCTCGTGCCGGGGTGGGGCTCTCGGCCGGTCCTCGCGCCGGGCCCGGCCGTGCCCGGAACGTCCACTGGCCCGTTCCCGGC
Organism: Streptomyces lycii; assembly: GCF_009735685.1. Classification (GTDB taxonomy): domain Bacteria; phylum Actinomycetota; class Actinomycetes; order Streptomycetales; family Streptomycetaceae; genus Streptomyces; species Streptomyces lycii. The sequence continues at coordinate 19,409 of NZ_WHPN01000335.1, forward strand.
TCACTGGCCTGTTCCCCGTCCACTGGCCTGGTCTGGTCTCCCCACTGGGCCGCCCCCGCGGGCGGGGGCTCGATTGATCCTTGCGCCGGGCCCGGCCCTGTCCTGGCGCCGGGGCGCCTGGCGCCAGGGCGCGGCGCGTCTCCGGGACACCCGCTCGCGCCGGGGCGCGGCAGGCTCCCGGACACCCGCTCGCCAATCCTCCGGGCGGGGCTCGACCGATCCCCGGGCCGTGCTCGGCCGGCGTCCCGGGCCCGTGGTCGGCCGGGCTCGGGAGCCCGTGCTCGGCCGGTCCTCCGGCCCGTGTCCGGCCGGCGTGGGTGCCTTCGGCCGCTCCTCCGCTTTCCCGGAGCGCATCGAGTCGCCGCCCCCCTGGCCACGGCCGTACGGTGGCCCCGTACTGTCGGCAGTAGTCGTCCCCGTCGTCCACGGATAACCTCCCATTCATGTCCCGCCATGTCGCGATCGTCACCGATTCCACGGCCTACCTGCCGCAACAGGCGATGGAGCGGCATGCCATCACCGCGGTTCCGCTGACCGTGGTGCTCGGTGACCGGGCGTTGGAGGAGGGCACGGAGATTTCCGCGCGCTCCGTCGCCGAGGCGCTCCGGCGCCGTGCCTCCGTGACGACCTCCCGCCCCGGCCCGGCCACCTTCGCCGCGGCCTACCGCACGGCGGCCGAGGCCGGCGCGACCGGCATCGTGTCGCTGCACCTGTCGGCGGAGATGTCCGGGACGTACGACGCCGCGGTGGTCGCCGCCGAACAGGCGCCCGTCCCCGTCCGTGTGGTGGACACCGGCATGGTCGCCATGGCGCTGGGCTTCTGCGCGCTTGCCGCGGCCGAGGCTGCCGAGGCGGGCGGGACCCTCGACGAGGCCGTCGCCGCGGCGGAGAAGCGGGCGGAGGGCACGGCCGCCTACTTCTACGTCGACACCCTGGACTATCTGCGGCGCGGTGGACGGATCGGCGCCGCGCAGGCGTTGCTCGGATCGGCCCTGGCGGTGAAGCCGCTCCTCCAGTTGGACAACGGGCGGATCGAGCTTCTGGAGAAGGTGCGCACGGCGTCCCGGGCACTGGCGCGGCTCGAGGAGATCGTCGTCGAACGGGCCGGTGTGGCCCCGGTGGATGTCGCGGTCCACCATCTGGCGGCCGCCGACCGCGCGGAACAACTGGCGGCGCGGCTGCGGACGCGGGTGCCGGGCTTGGCGGAGCTGCACGTGAGCGAGGTGGGCGCGGTCATCGGCGCGCACACGGGTCCGGGACTGCTGGGCGCGGTGCTGTCACCGCGCTGAGATCCTGCGGGGCGGTCGGGTGAAGCGTCTGCGACGCGGCCGACCGCTGGACGGATGTCTCGCCTTCTTCAGGTACGTGCGACTCTCGAATGGTGCGGGCCTTCGGTCGTGCAGGCCCTGCGACGGGTGCCGGTTCTGCGACGGGTGCCGGCCTCGGTTGTGTGCGGAGAGCCCCGGACCGGCGACGTCTCGATGATGCACTCGGATCCGTCGTGAGGAACCTACCGAGCCCGGGGTTCACCCGCACGTGTGGTCGGGTTTTCCACAACTCGCGGGTTGTCCACGGCAATTCGGACACCGCCCCGCGGATTTGGGAAGCCCTCGTACGTTCGGCGGCATGGATACACGATCACGCACCGTGACAGCGGCTCGAGGGCCGGGACGCGCACCGGGTTCCGACCGCCGGACCCGTAGACGCCACCGCCTGCGCCGCTCGCCGGCCGTCCCGTACGGACGGGGGCGTCGTCCGACACCGGCCGAAGCCCGCGCCCGTGCGACGGCCCTCTTCGGCGAGCCGGCCGCGCGGGACACCCTTCTCCGGCCCACCGCCTGGGACACCCTTCCGGACCCGGGCGGGCGGTTCCACATTCCGGGCCTGCGCTCGGGAGCCGGGCCGGGCGAAGGGCCGATGGACGGGAGAAGGAGAGCGGTGCCCGTCCCGGAGCCGGGGCCCAGGGCTCGCCGTGGCCCCGCGCCACCGGGCGCCGCCCTGCCCCGGTCCGCGGGCGCGGCTCCGGCGCCGTCCGATGCCGCACGGCCCGGCGCTACCCCGCTCCTCGACCCTGCGCGGCCCCGCGATCCCGCCCTGGCCCGCGTCGCCCTGCCTCGTGATCCCGTCCTGCTCAGCGGCACCGCTCTGCCCCCCATCGCCCCCACCCTGCCCGGCGACCCTGCGCGGCCCTTCGCTCCCGCCGGGCCCACCGGCCCTGGGAGTCCCTCCGGTCCCGGGCATGCTCCCGCTCCCGAGCACTCCTCCGTTCCCCGCCGTCCGTCCGGTCCTGAGCGGCGTGTTGAACCTGCGTCGTCCCCAGATCCCGCGTCTTCCCGCGATCCTGTGCGTCTGCTCGGCTCCGCGCGACGCGCCACCGTCCGGCCGGAGAGGACCGCTGCCCACTCCGACCCGCCCGAGCCCGACGCGCCCCGTGCCGAGCCCGTCGAGCCCGACCCGGCCGGTGCCCCCGCACCAGCCTCCGCAGCCGCAGCAAGGCGCCTCCCGTGGCACACCCGATGGCGCCTGGGACTCCGCGAACGTCTGCCGCTCTGGGTGCAGTTGCGCTGCGGCATCGAGCCCAGGACGCTCGCCGCGCTCACCGTGCTGCTGGTCCTCGCGGCCGGGCTGGCCGTCCACCATTACTGGACGGGCCGCCCGGAGACCGTGCGAAGTCCTTCGGCCGAGCCCGCTGCTCCATCGGCCCCGGAACAGGGTCCGTCCCCCGGTGCGCCGGCCGGCCCCGCGGCGGCTCACGGCGCGGGCCGGACCGCGCCCCGAGGCGCCGCCCGCACAGTCGTGGTGGACGTGACGGGCAAGGTCGGGGATCCGGGTGTGCACCGGCTCCCGACCGGCTCCCGGGTGGAGGACGCGCTGCGTGCCGCGGGCGGCGTACGTCCGGGCACCGACACGGGCGCTCTCAACCGGGCCAGAGTCCTGGTGGACGGTGAACAGATCGTGGTTGGAGGCCCGCCCGGGGCCCCGGGCGCGGGCGGTACGGCGGGCTCGCCGGGAGCGGGCGTCCCTTCCGGTACGGGACCCGCGGCCGGTCCAGTCAGCCTCAACTCGGCGACTTCCGAACAACTGGAGACCCTGCCCGGCGTCGGCCCGGTGCTCGCCCAGCACATCATCGACTACCGCACCCAGCAGGGCGGCTTCACCTCGGTCGACCAGCTCCGAGAGGTGAACGGCATCGGTGACCGCCGCTTCGCCGACATCCAGCCCCTGGTCCAGCCGTGAGCAGGGCCGCGGCGCACGCCGAGTCCGGGCACCGGCTCGGCGCCTCGAACCCGGTCCGCAAGAGCCCGCCGGATCTGCGGCTGGTCGTACCCGCGCTGGCGGCATGGGCGGCGGCCGCCCTGGCCCTGGGGGCGGCACCGGAGCGTGCGGGGACAGGCGCGCTGGTATGCGCGGTGGCCGGTCTGCTGCTGCTCGCCATGGCCTGCGGCCGGCGCCGTGCCCGTTCCCGCCGGACAGCCGATGCGGGCGCCCGGTCGCCGGCGGCCGCCCCGGGGACTCACCGGCCAGGAGAGGGACCGGTGGACCCGGCGGGGCCTTCACCGCTCCGGCCACACCTGTCGGTCACGGCGGCCGCGGCGGCCCTGCTCTGTGCGGCGGCCGCCGCCGGGTCCGCCGCCCTGCACGCCGCTGATCTGCACCGGGGACCCCTGCCGGACCTGGCGCGGCAGTCGGCGCAGGTCGGTGCCGAGGTGGTTGTCACCGGCGACCCGCGCCTCACCCGCCCGCCAGTGCGCGGGGCACGGCCCATACCGCCTGCCGTGGTCGTGCCGGCCGAGGCGAGGCGCGTCACCGTCCCGGGACGCCCGGGCGCGCACCGGGTGCGCACCCCCGTGCTCGTCATCGTCAGGCTGCCCGAGCCGGACCCGGAACGCGGCGGCAGGCCCCACCCACGCGAGGGCGGGAAGGAACCGGACACACCGGCGGGGTCGGGGACCGGCACGGGTCAGGAAGAGGCATCGGATGGCCGGGCGGCCTGGCTGAGCCTGCTCCCCTCCACGCGGCTGCGCCTGGAAGCCCGGGCGGTGCCCACCCTGTGGGAGGGCCGGCCAGTCGCCGCCGTGCTCCGGGTGACGGGGGATGCCCCACCGGAGGTGGTGCGCGGTCCGACAGCGGTACAGCGCGTCGCCGGCGGACTGCGCGCCGGGCTGCGGGAGGCCTCCGACGGGCTGTCACCGGACGCCCGGGCCCTGCTCCCCGGCCTGGTGGTGGGGGACACCTCCCGGGTGCCCGACGACCTGGACGCGGCCTTCCGCAGCACGGACCTCACTCACTTGCTGGCGGTGTCCGGAGCCAACCTCACGGTCGTGTTGGCCCTGTTGATCGGCCCGCCGCATCTGGCCGTCCGTGCCGAGCGGCGGGGCATCGCGCCCCGGTTCGGGATCCCGCTGCGCGGCACAGCCCTCCTCGCGGGGACGCTCATTCTCGGCTTTGTCGTCGTGTGCCGGCCGGAGCCGAGCGTCCTGCGGGCTGCCGCCTGCGGTGCGATCACGCTGCTGGCCATCGCCACCGGGCGGCGGCGGTCGTTGCTGCCCGCGCTGGCCGCCGCGGTGCTGCTGCTCGTCCTCTACGACCCCTGGCTCGCCCGGTCCTACGGCTTCCTGCTGTCCGTCCTGGCCACGGCCGCGCTCCTGACGGTCGCCCCGCGCTGGAGCGAGGCACTGCGCCGGCGCCGGGTGCCGTCCCGGCTCGCGGAGGTGCTGGCCGCCGCGGCCGCGGCACAGGCTGCGTGCGCGCCTGTGATCGTGGTGCTGGCGTCCCGGGTCGGCCTGGTCGCCGTGCCGTGCAACCTGCTCGCCGAACTGGCCGTCGCCCCCGCCACGGTGCTCGGCTTCGCCGCTCTGGCCGTCGCACCCTGGGCGATGCCGGCCGCGAAGGGGCTCGCGTGGCTCGCCGGCTGGCCCGTCGAGTGGATCGCGGGGGTGGCCCGGGCCGGCGCGGCACTGCCCGGTGCCGAACTGGACTGGCCGGGAGGCTGGAAGGGCGCGCTGCTCCTCGTCGTCGTCACACCGGCACTGGTGTTCCTGGTCCCGCGGCTGCTCCGCCGCCCCTGGCTCGCCACTGCCTGTGCGCTGGCGCTGCTGTTCGCCGTGCTCCGGCCCGCGCCGCTGCCACGGTTCCTCACGGGGTGGCCGCCGCCCGGCTGGCGGCTCGCGGTCTGCGACGTCGGCCAGGGGGATGCCCTGGTGATCCCGGCGGGTGACGGCACGGCCATAGTCGTCGACGCCGGCCCCGAACCGGAGCCTGTGGACCGCTGTCTGCGCGGACTGGGGATCACCAGGGTGCCGCTCGTGGTGCTGACACACTTCCACGCCGATCACGTGGCCGGTCTGCCGGGTGTGCTCCGGGGACGCGCGGTCGGTGCCATCGAGACGACGACGCTCGACGAGCCGCCGGACCAGGCCGAGTTCGTCCGGCGGACCGCCGACGAAGCCGGGGTCCGGGTGCTCCGCACCGCGCCGGGGGAGCGGCGCCTGGGGCCGGTCTCCTGGCGGGTGCTGTGGCCGTTGCCGGGACGGGCGGCAGAGGGAGCCAACGACGCCAGCGTCACCCTGCTCGTGCGTACGGCGGGACTGACCGTGCTGCTGCCCGGCGATCTCGAACCGCCCGCGCAGCAGGCGCTCGCGGGCACCGCCGGACTGCCGCCCGTCGACGTGCTGAAGGTCGCCCACCACGGCTCCGGCTACCAGGATCCGGGGCTGCTGCGCCGGCTGAGGCCCCGGCTGGCCCTCATCAGCTGCGGCAGGGACAACTCCTACGGCCATCCCGCCCCGCGCACCCTGGCAGCGCTGCGGGCGGGCGGCGCCCGAGTGCTCCGTACCGACACACAGGGCACGATCGCCGTCACGGGTACGGCGGAACGGCTGGGCTCGGCCGTCCTCGGCGCCGAAACGGGACGGGACCCGCCGGCGCACGCCGTGGGTGCGGGGCCCACAGAGGAGGTCGTCCGGACCCGAACCATGTCCGGAACGCGACGTCCTGGGGCTCATGGCAGAGGTTCACCTGCTGTTTCCCGACCCGCTCTTGATGATCAAGTTCGTACCGTGAGACCCGATTGCGCCGCATCCCGGGACGGTGGTCGAATGCAGGTTCAATTGCATGGAGTTGTACCGGAGAGGTGCCCCGACGATGGTGCTCAGCCGCTGGCGAAGCAACCGCAAGAAGGGGGCCGCCGGCCTCCCCGAGTTACCGGGCCTGGCCGTCCCGAGATCCGCGGGACTGCTGACCTGCCGGGTCCTCGACCCGGTCGGCCAGCCCGTGAGCCAGGCAAAGATAACGGTCAACGAGACCGGCGGGCGCCAGGTCATGACCGGGCAGACGGATCCCTACGGCGCCTTCGTCGCCGCGGTCCCCGCAGGCGGCTACCAACTGCTCGTGGCGGGCGACGGCTACACCCCCTACCGCAGCAAGGCCGAGGTCAGCGAGAACACCCACACGCCCGTCGGCGACGTGACGCTGAGCTTCGCTCCCGCGCTGGAACTGCCGGCGCCCGGAGACTGGGACGTCGACCCCACGCACAGCACCATCGGGTTCACGGCCCGGCACATCGCGCTGGCGCGGGTGCACGGCCGGTTCAACCGGTTCGCGGGCGTGCTGCGCATCGGCGAACGGATGACGGACTCCGCGATCCATGTCGTCATCGACGCCGCGAGCATCGACACCAACGCGCAGATGCGGGACAACCATTTGCGCTCGCCCGACTTCCTGGACGTGCGGAAGTATCCGACCCTGGAGTTCTACGGCGACCGCTTCCGGCACCGCGGCGGGCGGCACTGGACGGTCACCGGCAGCCTGACCATTCACGGGGTGAGCCGATCGGTGTCCCTGGACACCGAGTACCTGGGCAGCGGCCACGGAGTCGAGGAGGAGTTGCGCGTCGCCTGCCGCGCAAGCACCCAGCTGCACCGGGAGGACTACGACCTCAACTGGCGCCACATGATCACACAGGGCATCGCGGCCGTCGGGTCGACCATCGACGTCCACCTCGACATCCAGGTGATTCCCCGGAGCTGAGCAGCCGGGGCAGAGCTGCCGCCGCGCGACGCGGTGTGCGCCCTTCCGTCCCCATGGTTCCGCTCGCCCGTCCGGCTAACCGGCCTCTTCGGTCTCCACCCAGCCCTCGTAGCGCGCGGCGAACGCGTCCAGCTCGGCCGGGTCCAGGCGCCTCTCGGGGTCCTCGATCACCACCAGCCACTGGGCGTCCTCGGCGTCGTCCTCGCCGGCGAGCGCCTCCCGCACGACCTCTGGTTCGTCGCCGAGGCCGAAACGTGCCGGCGTTTCGGCAGCCGCCTCCTCGGCGGCCTCCCGGTCGGGGAGCACCAACAGATGCAGTACGGGACGTGTCGCCGGCAGGGATGCCTCTCGAGGCAGGAAACGGGCACTGCTCATCCGCACATTCTGCGGCATGCCCGGGGGCGGACGGACGGCCACCGGATGTGACGTCCGCGCCATCGCCACCCGCGCCACCCGCGCCACCGCGACGCCACCGCGCGCCAGCGCGCCGCTGCGTCACCGCGCCGCCCCGTCACGTCTCGCCTGCCGTCCGCTGCCACTCGTCGCCCGCCGTCCGCTGCTCTGTCACGCGCCGCCCCCGTCGCCTGCGCCCCGCCGTTCGCTGCCCCCGTCCGCTGTCTCCCCGGCCGTCCTCTGCCCCCGTCACCTGCCTCCTCCGCCGTTCGCTGCCTGCACGACCTGCCATCGCACCGGCCCGGCGGACAGCGGCCCAGTGCCGGAGGCTCCAGTGCCGGAGGCCCCGCTGCCGGTGGCCGGTGGTGGCGGCCCGGTGTCGGAGGGGCGTGGGATGCTTGTCGGCGATGGCCAGGAAGACGACGAACGACGACCCGCTCGCCCCCGTGACGCTCGCGGTGGGCCAGGAGGACCTGCTCCTGGACCGTGCCGTGCAGCAGGTGGTCGCGGCCGCGCGCGCCGCCGACGCGGACACCGACGTGCGCGACCTCACCCCGGACGCGCTGCGACCGGGCACGCTCGCCGAGCTGACCAGCCCCTCGCTGTTCGCGGAGCGCAAGGTCGTGGTCGTGCGCAACGCGCAGGATCTGCCGGCGGACACGGTCAAGGACGTGAAGGGCTATCTCGGCGCGCCCGTCGAGGAGATCACCCTGGTCCTGCTGCACGCCGGGGGCGCCAAGGGCAAGGGATTGCTGGACGCCGCGCGGAAGGCGGGTGCCCGGGAGGTCGCCTGTCCGAAGATGACGAAGCCCGCCGACCGGCTGGCCTTCGTCCGCGGCGAGTTCCGCACCGCGGGCCGGTCGGCGACCCCGGAGGCGTGCCAGGCCCTGGTCGACGCCATCGGCAGCGATCTGCGGGAGCTGGCCAGCGCCTGTTCCCAGCTCGCCGCCGACGTCGAGGGCACGATCGACGACGCGGTCGTCGCCCGCTACTACACCGGCCGTGCCGAAGCCTCCAGCTTCACAGTGGCCGACCGGGCGGTCGAGGGCCGCGCTGCCGACGCCCTGGAAGCCCTCCGCTGGTCCCTGTCCACCGGGGTGGCACCGGTGATGATCACCAGCGCCCTAGCGCAGGGTGTCCGGGCCATCGGCAAGCTGGCCTCCGCCCCGCGCGGCGCCCGCCCCGGCGACCTGGCCCGCGAGCTGGGGATGCCGCCGTGGAAGATCGACCGGGTGCGGCAGCAGATGCGCGGCTGGTCGGCGGACGGCGTAGCCGCCGCGCTCCTGGCCGTCGCCGAGGCGGACGGCCAGGTCAAGGGCGGTGGCGCCGACCCGGGGTATGCCCTGGAGAAGGCTGTGGTCGCGGTGGCCCGGGCCGCCCGCCCCGCGGGCCGCGGCTGAGTCCGGCCAAGCCCCCGCCAACAAGCCCAAGCCCCCGCCGAACAACCCGAAGCCCCCACCAACAAGCCAACCAACAAGCCAACCAACAAGCCGAAGCTGCTGCCAACAACCCGCAGGCGCTCCCGCACAACCCGCATGCGCCCCCGCGCAAGCCAAAGGCTCCGCGCAAGCCAAGAGCCCCGCGCAAGCCAAAGGCCCCGCGCCGTCCTGGGGAAGGACGAGTGCGCGGGGCCTTCGGCCGAGCTTGGTGCGCCGCACCCGCGTGGCGAACGCAGGCCGCGTGCGGCGCGATCACGGCAGAGCCGCGAGGGTGCCGGCCGGAGCGGTTGAGAGGGCCCGCTGGATCCGGAGCGGCGGGGTGGGGACGGAGCCCCTGCGGGCGCAGTGCCCGCGAGTGGATCGGGGTCAGCCCTTGAGGGAGGCGACCCGGGCGGCCAGCGCCGACTTCTTGTTGGCGGCGGCGTTCTTGTGGATCACGCCCTTGCCGGCGGCCTTGTCGAGCTTCTTGGTGGCCTCGCGGGCGGCGACGGTGGCCTTCTCGAGGTCGCCGGCCTCCACGGCCTCGCGGGCCTTGCGGATCGCGGTCTTGACGGAGGACTTGACGGCCTTGTTGCGCTGGCGCGCCTTCTCGTTCGTCTTGTTCCGCTTGATCTGGGACTTGATGTTCGCCACGAAGGAGCCTTTGCAGGTTCGTCGGATTCTGATGCGCGCCGCGTGTGAACCGCATGTGAGAGGTCACGAGACGCGATGGACCAGGCTACCAGTCGGCCGGTCGGCCTCCCAAACCGGACCGGGGCCGCCGGTCATGGGACGATGGGGGCACTGTCACCACACCTGACCAAGCTGCGTCTCGTCATCGAATGGACCCTGCGTGCCCGCGACCCCTACCAATGTGCCGGAGCCGAGCCGTACCGATCCGGCGCTGATCCGCAACTTCTGCATCATCGCGCACATCGACCACGGCAAGTCGACGCTTGCCGACCGGATGCTCCAGCTGACCGGTGTGGTCGAACAGCGACAGATGCGCGCCCAGTATCTCGACCGCATGGACATCGAGCGCGAGCGCGGCATCACGATCAAGTCCCAGGCCGTCCGGCTGCCCTGGGCTCCCACCGGTGGTGAGGACGGGACTCCGGGCGCCACCCATGTGCTCAACATGATCGACACCCCGGGGCACGTCGACTTCACCTACGAGGTCTCGCGGTCCCTCGCCGCCTGTGAGGCCTGCGTCCTGCTGGTGGACGCCGCCCAGGGCATCGAGGCCCAGACCCTGGCCAACCTCTATCTGGCGATGGAGCACGACCTCACCATCATTCCGGTGCTGAACAAGATCGACCTGCCCGCCGCGCAGCCCGAGAAGTTCGCCGCCGAGCTGGCCCACCTCATCGGCTGCGAGCCGTCCGACGTGCTGAAGGTCTCCGCCAAGACCGGCGAGGGCGTCGGCGAGCTGCTCGACAAGGTGGTCGAGGTGACCCCGCCGCCGGTGGGCGACAAGGACGCGCCCGCCCGCGCGATGATCTTCGACTCGGTGTACGACGCGTACCGCGGCGTCGTGACGTACGTGAAGGTCGTGGACGGCCATCTCGGCAAGCGCGAGCGGATCCGGATGATGTCCACCGGCGCCGCGCACGAGCTGCTGGAGATCGGCGTCTCCTCGCCCGAGATGAAGCCCGCCGACGGCCTGGGCGTCGGCGAGGTGGGCTACCTGATCACCGGTGTGAAGGACGTCCGCCAGTCCAAGGTCGGCGACACGGTCACCCTGCTGAACAAGGGCGCGGAGGAGCCGCTCGGCGGCTACAAGGACCCGAAGCCGATGGTGTTCTCCGGCCTCTACCCGCTGGACGGCTCGGACTATCCGGAGCTGCGCGACGCGCTCGACAAGCTCCAGCTCAACGACGCCGCGCTGGTCTACGAGCCGGAGACCTCCGCGGCCCTCGGCTTCGGCTTCCGCGTCGGCTTCCTGGGCCTGCTGCACCTCGACGTCATCCGCGAGCGGCTGGAGCGCGAGTTCGGTCTCGACCTGATCGCGACCGCGCCCAACGTGATCTACCGGGTGATCATGGAGGACGGCACCGAGCACACCGTCACCAACCCGAGCGAGTTCCCCACCGGCAAGATCGCGGAGGTCTTCGAGCCGGTCGTCCGCGCCACGCTGCTCGCCCCGAGCGAGTTCATCGGCGCCATCATGGAGCTGTGCCAGAGCCGCCGCGGCACCCTGCTCGGCATGGACTACCTCTCCGAGGACCGCGTCGAGCTGCGCTACACCCTGCCGCTCGCGGAGATCGTCTTCGACTTCTTCGACGCGCTCAAGTCCAAGACCCGCGGGTACGCCTCGCTGGACTACGAGCCCACCGGCGAGCAGTCCGCCGATCTGGTGAAGGTCGACATCCTGCTGCACGGCGACAAGGTGGACGCCTTCTCGGCGATCACGCACAAGGAGAAGGCGTACGCCTACGGGGTCCGGCTCGTCGGCAAGCTCCGCGAGCTCATCCCGCGGCAGAACTTCGAGGTGCCGATCCAGGCTGCCATCGGCAGCCGGGTCATCGCCCGGGAGACCGTCCGCGCCATCCGCAAGGACGTGCTCGCCAAGTGCTACGGCGGTGACATCTCCCGTAAGCGGAAGCTGCTGGAGAAGCAGAAGGAAGGCAAGAAGCGGATGAAGATGGTCGGCAACGTGGAGGTGCCGCAGGAGGCCTTCATCGCGGTGCTGTCGTCCGACTCCGCCGCCGGCGAGGTCAAGGGCAAGAAGTAGGGACGCCGCCGCAGCGCGCACCGTACGGCCGTCTCCGGCCGGCAGGCGCCCGCCCCACCGGGGCGGGCGCCTTCGTGCTGATCACGGCCGGGAAGCGGAGCTGATGATCACGGCCCGGACACGGAATCGGGGATGCGCGGAAACCATGGGTGTCAAGCCCTTACGCGGGAGCCGCCCGGCCTTTACTCTGATGCCTGCCCGAAGGTTACTCACCAGTTAAACAAGTTCCAGTCACAGCACTGCCGGGGGCCACGGAGGATGTCGTGAGCGACACGCAGACGTTGATCGAGAACAGGCCGCCGTCGGTGGCGGCGCTCTTCGTGGAGCGGGTCGATGCGACGCCGGACCGCGAGGCCTATCGCTATCCGGTGCCACGGGCCGGCGGAGAGGGGCCCGACGACTGGCGCTCCTACACCTGGGGCCAGGCCGCGACACGGGTCTACGCGCTGGCCGCCGGACTCATCGAGCTGGGCGTGGAGCCCGAGCAGCGGGTCGCGATCGCGTCCAGCACCCGCGTCGAGTGGATCCTCGCCGACCTCGGCATCCTCTGCGCGGGCGCGGCGACCACCACGGTCTATCCGAGCACCAACGCCGAGGAGACCGCCTACATCCTCGCCGACTCCGAGAGCCGGGTGCTGATCGCCGAGGACGCCGAGCAGCTGGCCAAGGCCCGCGAGCGGCGCGCCGAGCTGCCGGCGCTGGCCCATGTGGTGGTGCTCGACGAGGACGCGGCAGCACCCGCCGAGGGCGACCCGGAGGGCTTTGTGCTCTCGCTCGCCGAGCTGGAGCGGCGCGGCGCCGAGCGGCTGGACAAGGACGCGAACCTGGTCCGGGACCGGGTCGCCGCCATCACCGCGGACCAGCTCGCCACCCTCATCTACACCTCGGGCACCACCGGCCGGCCCAAGGGCGTACGGCTCCAGCACGACTGCTGGGCGTACATGGCCCGGGCCATCGAGGCCAGCGGCCTGGTGACCTCCGACGACCTGCAGTACCTCTGGCTGCCGCTGGCGCACGTCTTCGGCAAGGTCCTCACGGCCGGCCAGATCGGCGTCGGGCACGTCACCGCCGTGGACGGCCGGATCGACAAGATCATTGAGAATCTGCCGGTCGTGCAGCCGACGTACATGGCGGCCGTGCCGCGGATCTTCGAGAAGGTCTACAACGGGGTCGCGGCCAAGGCGCGGGCCGGCGGCGGCGCCAAGTACAAGATCTTCCAGTGGGCGGCCGGTGTCGCCCGCGAGTACGCCCGGGTCACCCAGGACAACTTCCGCCGCACCGGCAAGCGCAGCGCGCCGCTCGGTCTCTCCGCGAAGCACGCCGTCGCCGACAAGCTCGTGTACGCCAAGCTGCGGGAGGCCTTCGGCGGCCGGCTGCGCGCGGCGGTCTCCGGCTCGGCGGCGCTCGCGCCCGACATCGGCTTCTTCTTCGCCGGCGCCGGGGTGCACATCCTGGAGGGCTACGGGCTCACCGAGTCCAGCGCCGCCAGCTTCGTCAACCCCGGCGAGGCCTACCGCACCGGCACGGTCGGCAAGCCGCTGCCCGGCACCGAGGTGCGCATCGCGGACGACGGCGAGATCCTGCTGCGCGGCCCCGGCATCATGGAGGGCTACCACAAGCTGCCCGAGAAGACGGCCGAGGTGCTGGAGTCGGACGGCTGGTTCCACACCGGTGACATCGGTGAGCTGTCCGCGGACGGCTATCTGCGGATCACCGACCGCAAGAAGGACCTGATCAAGACCTCCGGCGGCAAGTACATCGCCCCGGCAGAGGTCGAGGGCCAGTTCAAGGCGGTCTGCCCGTTCGTCTCGAACATCCTCGTGCACGGCGCCGACCGCAACTTCTGCACGGCCCTGATCGCGCTCGACGAGCCGACGGTGACGTCCTGGGCCGAGGAGAACGGCCTGTCCGGCAAGCCCTACGCCGAGGTCGTCTCCTCCCCGCAGATGTGCGAGCTGATCGACGGCTACGTGCAGCGGCTCAACGAGGGCCTGCAGCGCTGGCAGACCATCAAGAAGTTCCGCATCCTGCCCCGTGACCTGGACGTCGAGCACGGCGAGCTGACGCCGAGCCTCAAGCTCAAGCGCCCGGTCGTGGAACGGGAGTACAAGGACCTGATCGAGGAGATGTACGCGGGGTCGCGCGAGGCGTAACGGCGGCGCTCCCGCAGTCCGGGGCCGGTGCGGTGAAAGCCGCACCGGCCCCGCTGTCGTTTCCGCGCCGGAGAACTCGCCCGGCGGGCCGTGCGGCGGCAAGGGGCGGTGCGTGCGGGGCGGTGTGTGCGTACGGGCGGTGCGTGCGTACGTCGGTGTGAGCGGGGCGGTGATGTGCGCCGGGCAGCGGCGCGTGCGGGGCGGTACGGGGAGGGGTGCCTGCGTGCGCGGCGCCAGCGGCGGTGCGAGAGCGCGGGCGCGGGAGCCGGTCGGTCGGTCGTCCGGTCGATGAGCCGGTCAGCCGGTCAGCCGGTCAGCCGGTCGTCCGGTCGGTCGGTCGGTCGGTCGGTCGTCTGTTCCCAGGACATACCACTCCCGGGCTCAGCGATGGGGCATTTCGGTAACTCCGTGCTCACGGGCGCGGCCCGTCTGCCACTCTGCTGACAACAGCGGCACGAAGCCCGAACTGCTCAGGAGCTGCACCGTGGGGGTCTTGTCCACGCAGCGCACGACCGCAGGCCGCCCCATGCCGCCGTCCGGCGGGCCCGCAGGCGACACCGCCGTACCGGCCGCCGGGCCGGGCGGGGTCCGGCCGGTGCTCCGTACCAGCCTGCCCGGCAACTCCCTCGGACCTGGAGCCGCACGCCGGTTCGTACGGGCCGCGCTCGCCGACTGGACGACCCAGCAGGCGCTTCCCGCCGCGGCGGGCATCACCGGCCGGCTCGCGGACGACGCCACGCTGCTCGTCAGTGAGCTGGTCACCAACGCCGTGCTGCACGCCGGCACCCAGGTCGAAGTCCTGTGCCGGCTCGACGGGGCCGAACCGGAGCCGTCCGGCGAACCGGCGGAGCCGGGCCCGGCCGCGCTCGTCGTCGAGGTGTCCGACCACCACCCCGCCCGGGACGTGCACTGCCCGCGCGGTACGGCGGACGGCACCAGCGGGCGCGGGCTCCGGCTGGTCGGCGCCGTGGCCGAGGCCTGGGGCGTGACCTACCACGGCGGTCTCAAGACCGTGTGGTTCCGGCTGCCGGTCGCCGACCCGGACGACCCCGCGCTGCCGGAGCTGGCGCCCCCCGAGGACCGGGCCCTCCAGCGGGAGCTGCGCGCCGCCGACATTCTGGCCACCGAGCCCCGCCCGGACGGGGACCGCGAGCCCGGCACCGACTGGGTGAGCCGCGGCGCCCTGTTCTTCCTCGCGGAGGCGTCCGACCTGTTCGCCGGGGAGTTCGACGAGGACAGGGTGGCGGGGCTGGCCGGGCAGCTGCTGGTGCCCCGGCTCGCGGACTGGTGCGCCGTCTGGCTCGACCAGGAGGGCGGCGGCGCGAGCGCGCGCCTCGCCCGCGTCCTGCACACGAGCGAGAGCCGCGTCGAAGGGCTGCGGTCGGTCCTGGAGAAGAACCCGCCCGTCGTCACCGAGGCGGCCCGGGGCTGGCCCGTTCCGTGGCCCTGGCCCGTGATCCCGCCCGCCCCGGTGGACGGCGCCGCACTCCCCGGGCCGCATGCCCCCGGCGGCACCACCGGGGGCGAGCCGCCCGGGGAGGGCGGCACCGTCCGTACCACCGCCAACGGTCAGCCGCCGCCCGCGGCCGGTACGGCGCTCGCCTGCCGGCTGATCGCCGGCGGCCGGGGCGTCGGCACCCTGCTGCTCGGCAAGGCCGGTCCGGTGCGCACGGCCGACGAGGTCACCGCGCTCATCGCCGACTTCGCCCGGCGCGTCGCCCTCGCGGTCGCCTCCGCCCGGCAGTACACCCGGCAGGCCACCATGAGCGCGATCCTCCAGCGGGGCCTGCTGCCCGCGCGCCTCTCGACCGTGCCCGGGATCGACCACCACGTGGTGTACGAGCCGGCCGGCGAGGGAGCGGCGGTGGGCGGTGATCTCTACGACCTGTTCCGCGCCTCGGACGGCCGCTGGTTCTTCGCCCTCGGCGACGTCGGCGGACACGGGCCGGAGGCGGCCGTCGTCACCGGCCTCGTCCGCCCCATCGTGAAACTGCTGGCCCAGGAGGGGTACGGAGCCGCGGGCGTCCTCCGCCGGCTCAACCGGCTGCTCTGCGACCACGCGGCACAGGCCGCCAAGGCGGCCGCGGCCGCCGCGACGGGTACGGGGCCGGGTCCGGTGGCTGCGGGGGCGGCGGCGCTCGTCCAGGAAGAGGCGACGCCGATGCGCCTGGTGTCCCTCCTCTGCGGCGAGCTGGAACCGGAGACGGGGGACGACGGGAAGGTTCTCCGGGTGCGCTGCACCGTGGCCAGCGCGGGCCACCCGCTGCCGCTGCTGCTCCGCCCGGACGGCGCGGTGCGCCAGGTCGCCGCGTCGCACGTACTGCTCGGTGTGCTGGACGACGCCGAGTACGAGAGCGAGACCTTCGACCTGGAGCCCGGGGACACGCTGCTGTGCGTGACGGACGGGGTGACCGAGCGGCGCTCGGGGCGGCACCAGTTCGACGACGGCGACGGGCTCTCCTCCGCGCTGAGTGGCTGTGCCGGGCTCGGGGCGGACGGGGTGGCGCGGCGGATCCGGCAGGTCGTGCACGAGTTCGCCGACCAGCCGCCGGACGACGACCTGTCGCTGCTGGTGCTCCAGGCGACCTGACGGGACCGGGCACGACCGGACCCGGATGACCTCGGACCCCGCACCCGCACCCGCACTCGGACCGGGACCTGCACTCGGACCCCGCACCCGCACCCGCACTCGGACCCGGACCCGGACCCGGACCCGGACCCGGGGCCGGGGCCGGGACCGTCCGGACGGAGACGGCCGGGCCACGGCGGACGAGCGGTCCGCGGCGCCCCGCCCGGAGGGAACGGGTGGCCGCGAGGGCGGGGCCCCCGGCCGTCGGGGTACGGAACACGGCGGGGGAGGCGAGACACCCGCCGTCGCCCCCGTCGCCCCCGTCGGACGCGAGCCGCCGCCCTTGCCCCGCCGGACGTGAGCCGCCGGCCGTCACCCCTCGCCGGACGCGAGCCGCCGCCCTTGCCCCGCCGGACGTGAGCCGCCGGCCGTCACCCCTCGCCGGACGCGAGCCGCCGGCCGCCACCCCTCGCCGGACGCGCGCCATCGACCGCCACCCCGCCGGACGCGAGCCGCCGCCCCACCCCGCCGGGCGGCGGCCGGCCGGACACCGCCACCGGATGACGGACAATGGTCCCCATGCCCTCCGTACTGCCCGATGGGGAACCCGTGCCCGCCGACGGGACCCTGCCCGCCCGTGCTCTCGACGGCGCCGGTGACCGCCCGCTCGGCTTCTATCTGCACGTCCCGTACTGCGCGACCCGCTGCGGCTACTGCGACTTCAACACGTACACCGCCGCCGAGCTGCGCGGCTCCGGGGGCGCGCTCGCCTCCCGCGACAACTACGCGGAAACCCTCGCCGAGGAGATCCGGCTCGCCCGCAAGGTGCTCGGCGACGACCCGCGCAGGGCGGAGACCGTCTTCGTCGGCGGCGGCACGCCCACCCTGCTCCCGGCGGAGGACCTGACGCGGATGCTCGGTGTGATCCGCGACGAGTTCGGGCTGGCGGACGGCGCGGAGATCACCACCGAGGCCAATCCGGAATCCGTGGACCCGCGCTATCTGGCCGCGCTCCGCGAGGGCGGCTTCAACCGGGTCTCCTTCGGGATGCAGAGCGCGCGGCAGCACGTCCTGCGGGTCCTGGACCGCACGCACACCCCGGGCCGGCCCGAGGCGTGCGTCGCGGAGGCCCGCGCGGCGGGCTTCGAGCACGTCAACCTCGACCTGATCTACGGCACCCCGGGGGAGACCGACGACGACTGGCGCGCCTCCCTCGACGCGGCGGTCGGCGCGGGCCCGGACCATGTGTCGGCGTACGCGCTGATCGTCGAGGAGGGCACGCAACTGGCCCGGCGGATCCGGCGCGGCGAGGTGCCGATGACCGACGACGACGAGCACGCCGACCGCTATCTCATCGCCGAGGAGCGGCTGACGGCCGCCGGCTTCGGCTGGTACGAGGTGTCGAACTGGGCGACCACCGAGGCCGGCCGCTGCCGCCACAACGAGCTGTACTGGCGCGGCGCCGACTGGTGGGGCGCGGGCCCCGGCGCGCACAGCCACGTCGGCGGTGTCCGCTGGTGGAACGTGAAGCACCCCGGCGCGTACGCCCAGGCCCTCGCCGAGGGCCGCAGCCCCGGTGCCGGGCGCGAACTGCTGGGCGAGGAGGACCGCCGGGTCGAGCGGATCCTGCTGGAACTGCGGCTCGCGGACGGGTGCCCGCTCGGGCTGCTGGCCCCGGCGGGCCTGCGTGCCGCCGGCCGTGCGGTTGCGGACGGGCTGCTCGCCCCGGAACCGTACGAGCGGGGCCGGGCGGTTCTGACGCTGCGCGGCCGGCTGCTGGCCGACGCGGTCGTCCGCGACCTGGTCGACTGACGGCACGGACACCGCTGCGGGCACCGGCCGGGGACCGGCCCAAAACCTGTCGGCCCCTCCCACGCGCCCCGCACCCTGCCACGCGCCCCGCGCCCGCACGCGCGGCCCGCGCCCGCACGGGACCGTCATCCGTCACCGGGACTCAGCCACCGTTCCGTCACCGCGGCTCGGTCACCGCGACGAACGCCGGAATCCCGGTACGGAACCCCGCGCGCGACCGGACACGGGGACGGACCTCCTCGGCCCGCGATCTGGCGAAGCCGGACCTCGCGCCTGCGACCGGCCCCGCATCCGCGGCCGCACCTGCGACCGGCCCCGCATCCGCGACCGCACCCGCGACCGGCCCCGCACCCGCGACCGCATCCGCACCCGCGTCCGCGGCCGGACCCGGTCTCAAGGCGCCGTCACATGGTCGATCAGCTCCTCGACCCGGCCCAGCAGCGCCGGCTCCAGGTCGCGGTAGGAGTGCACCGAGGACAGGATGCGCCGCCAGGCGGTGCCGGTGTTCTCCGGCCAGCCCAGCGCCCGGCAGACGCCCTTCTTCCAGTCCTGCCCGCGCGGTACCGACGGCCAGGCCGGAATGCCCGCCGCGGACGGCTTCACGGCCTCCCAGATGTCGATGTACGGGTGTCCGACGACCAGCACGTGCTCGCCGCTGTGCGGGTCGCCCATGACCTCGGCGGCGATCCGGGACTCCTTGGAGCCGGGGACCAGGTGGTCGACCAGGACACCGAGCCGCGCGTCGGCCGCCGGGCCGAACTCCCGCACCACCGCCGGAAGATCGTCGACGCCCTCCAGATACTCGACGACCACGCCCTCCAGCCGCAGGTCGTCGCCCCAGACCCGCTCGACCAGCTCCGCGTCGTGCCGCCCCTCGACATAGATGCGCCCCGCGCGTGCGACCCGTGCCCGCGCCCCCGGGACGGCGACCGAACCGGAGGCCGTACGGGCCGGGCGGCGCGGGCCCGCCGGCACCGAGGGGCGGACGAGCGTGACGACGCGCCCCTCCAGCAGGAAGCCGCGCGGCTCCATCGGGAACACCCGGTGCTTGCCGAAGCGGTCCTCCAGCGTGACCGCGGGGCCCTGAGCGGTCTTCTCACAGCGGATCACCGCGCCGCAGAAGCCGGTGGTGACCTCCTCGACCACGAGGTCGGTCTCCGCCTCGACCTCCGGCGCCGGTCGCTGCTTCTTCCACGGCGGGGTGAGATCCGGCCCGTACCTGTCGCTGCGCATGGTGACCGACGATACGAAGTGATCACCGCCCGCGTTCACGACACGCCGAAACGCGCCGCCAGTTGATCACGCTGGGCCCGGACAAAAGCGGCGTCCACCACCGCTCCGTGACCGGGCACGTACCGAGCGTCCCCGCCGCCCAGCCCGAGCAGCCGGTCCAGCGCGGCGGGCCACCGCTCCGGTACGGCGTCCGGCCCCGCCTGCGGTTCGCCGGACTCCTCCACCAGGTCGCCGCAGAACACCACGCAGGGGTCGCCGGGCACCATGACCACCAGGTCGTGCGCGGTGTGCCCGGGGCCCGCGTTGACCAGCACCGCCTCCCGCCGGACCCCGTCGCCGCCGAGGTCCACCGTCATCTCCCCGGACACCAGGTGGTGCGGCCGCACCAGCAGATCGGCCGCCTCCGCGGTGGCCGCCGGGTCCGCCCCGTGCCGTACGGCGTCGGCGGCCAGCTCCTCGCGGCCCGCGGCGAGCAGCCCGTCCAGGCCGACCGCCCCGTAGACGGACACCCCGGCGAAGGCCGCGGCACCCAGGACGTGATCGAAATGTCCGTGGGTCAGTGCGAGATGCGTCACCCGGCCGCCCGTCCGTTCCCGCGCCCACCGCCGGATCGCGGCGCCCTCGCGGAGCCGCGCCCCGGCGTCCACGACGAGCGCGCCCGCGGGGCCGTGCACGAGCCCCGCCGTCGCGTCCCAGCCCGGCAGCCTGAGCCGTGCGACCCCCTGCGCCAGATGCTCCCCGGCTGCCTCTTCCCAACCGCCGTCCATACCGCGACGCTAGTCGCACAGGAGCCGGCGCGCCCGCCCCGGTGCGCCCGCCTGCTGCTGTGTCCTCCCCGTGACCGGCTCGGCCTTGCCCGCGGCGTACCGGACGGCCGTACACTTGGGCCGGGAAACCTGGCACTCAGCCGCACCGAGTGCCAAGCCCGAGGACCGAGGGCGCCCGACGAGCGAGCTGGAGGTGTGCGCGATGCTGAGCGAACGCAGACTCGAAGTCCTGCGCGCCATCGTCCAGGACTACGTGGGCACGGAGGAGCCGGTCGGCTCCAAGGCGCTCACCGAGCGGCACCGGCTCGGTGTCTCTCCCGCGACGGTGCGCAACGACATGGCCGCCCTGGAGGACGAGGGGTTCATCGCCCAGCCGCACACCAGCGCCGGGCGCATCCCCACCGACAAGGGCTACCGGCTGTTCGTCGACAAGCTCGCCGGTGTCAAGCCGCTGTCCTCGCCGGAGCGCCGTGCCATCCAGAACTTCCTGGACGGCGCCGTCGACCTCGACGACGTCGTGGGGCGCACCGTCCGGCTGCTGGCCCAGCTGACCCGGCAGGTCGCGGTCGTGCAGTATCCGTCGCTGACCCGGTCCACCGTCCGCCATGTCGAACTGCTGTCGCTGGCGCCCGCCCGCGTCATGCTGGTCCTCATCACCGACACCGGCCGGGTCGAGCAGCGCATGGTCGACTGCCCGGTGCCGTTCGGCGAGACGTCGCTGGCCGATCTGCGGGCCCGGCTCAACAGCCGGGTCACCGGCCGCCGGTTCGCGGATGTGCCGCAGTTGGTGCAGGATCTTCCGGAGTCCTTCGAGGCGGAGGACCGCGGGACGGTCTCGGCCGTGCTCGCCACGCTGCTGGAGACGCTGGTCGAGGAGACCGAGGAGCGGCTGATGATCGGCGGCACCGCCAATCTCACCCGCTTCGGGCACGACTTCCCGCTGACGATCCGGCCGGTGCTGGAGGCGCTGGAGGAGCAGGTCGTGCTGCTGAAGCTGCTCGGCGAGTCGGAGGACTCGGGCATGACGGTGCGGATCGGGCACGAGAACGCCCATGAGGGCCTCACGTCCACATCCGTCGTCGCGGTCGGCTACGGTTCGGGCGACGAGGCCGTCGCAAAACTCGGCGTGGTCGGACCGACCCGCATGGACTACCCCGGAACGATGGGAGCGGTACGCGCAGTGGCACGTTACGTCGGACAGATCCTGGCGGAGTCGTAAGTGGCCACGGACTACTACGCCGTACTGGGCGTGCGCCGCGACGCGGGACAGGACGAGATCAAGAAGGCCTTCCGCCGTCTTGCACGCGAGCTGCACCCGGACGTCAATCCGGACCCGAAGACCCAGGAGCGGTTCAAGGAGATCAACGCCGCTTACGAGGTGCTCTCGGACCCGCAGAAGAAGCAGGTCTACGACCTCGGCGGAGACCCGATGTCGGGTGCCGGGGGCGCCGGCGGGGCCGCCGGCTTCGGCGCGGGCTTCGGCAACTTCTCCGACATCATGGACGCCTTCTTCGGCACCGCCTCGCAGCGCGGGCCGAGGTCCCGCACGCGGCGCGGCCAGGACGCGATGATCCGGCTCGAGGTCGAGCTGGACGAGGCCGCGTTCGGCACCACCAAGGACATCCAGGTCGACACGGCCGTCGTCTGCAACTCGTGCAGCGGCGAGGGCGCGGCGCCGGGCACCTCGGCGCAGACCTGCGACATGTGCCGCGGCCGCGGCGAGGTCTCGCAGGTCACCCGTTCCTTCCTGGGCCAGGTCATGACCTCCCGGCCGTGCCCGCAGTGCCAGGGCTTCGGCACCGTCGTGCCGACCCCGTGCCCGGAGTGCGCCGGTGACGGCCGGGTCCGCTCGCGCCGCACGCTGACCGTGAAGATCCCCGCGGGCGTCGACAACGGCACCCGGATCCAGCTGGCCGGCGAGGGCGAGGTCGGCCCCGGCGGCGGCCCGGCCGGCGACCTGTACGTGGAGATCCACGAGCTGCCGCACCCGGTGTTCCAGCGCCGCGGTGACGACCTGCACTGCACGGTGACGATCCCGATGACGGCCGCCGCGCTGGGCACCCAGTGCCCGCTGGAGACCCTGGACGGTCTGGAGGAGGTCGACATCCGGCCAGGCACCCAGTCCGGCCAGTCGATCCCGCTGCACCAGCGGGGCGTCACCCATCTGCGCAGCGGCGGCCGCGGCGACCTGATCGTCCACGTGGAGGTGCAGACCCCGGGCAAGCTCGACGCGCAGCAGGAGGACCTGCTGCGCCAGCTCGCCAAGTTGCGCGGCGAGGAGCGGCCGTCCGGCCACTTCCAGCCGGGCCAGCAGGGCCTGTTCTCCCGGCTGAAGGACGCCTTCAACGGACGGTGACGGCGCGGCCGGACCTCCCCCGGGCCCTTGGTCCGGGGAAACCCGGGCCGCTCGCGCCGAGCCGGACCTCCTCCGGCTCTGGTCCGGGGGACGCCCGGCCGCTCGCCGTCCGTGCCGCGGCCTCGCCGGATCCGTCGCGGGGGTCCGCCGCGCGGGGCGGGCTCTTCCCGAGGTGTGGCTGTTTCCCTTCCCCCGGAACCGGGGGGGAGCGGAGATGGCCCAAAAGAGACTGCGTGACACCATGTGGTCATGGTTGTACCAAGCGGGGGCGTTCCCACGATCACGGATCTGTGCACCCATCCGATCGTCCAGGCCCCGATGGCCGGCGGCATCTCCACCCCGGAGCTCGCCGCGGCCGTCTCCGAGGCCGGCGGGCTCGGGTTCCTCGCTGCCGGTTACAAGACCCCCGAAGCCATGTACCAGGACGTCCTGGCGCTGCGCAGGCTCACCCGCCGCCCCTTCGGGGTGAACCTCTTCATGCCGCAGCCCTCCACCGTGGACCCCGCCGTGGTCGAGGTCTACCGGGAGCAGTTGAGCAACGAGGAGAGTTGGTACGGCACCCGGCTCGGGGACACCGACACGTACGCCGACGACGCGTACGACGCCAAGCTGGCTATCCTCGCCGACGACCCGCTGCCCGTCGTCTCCTTCACCTTCGGCTGCCCGGACCGGGCGGTGCTGGACCGGCTCGCCGGAGTCGGCACGCTCACCGTGGTCACCGTCACCGGACCGGCCGAGGCCCTGGACGCGGAGCGCGCGGGGGCCGGGGCGGTCTGTGTGCAGGGCATCGAGGCGGGCGGCCACCAGGGCACCCACCGCGACGACCCGTACGGGGACGCCCGGGTGGCAGGGCTCGGCCTGCTCACGCTCGTCGCCCAGGTGCGGGAGGCCGTACGGATCCCGGTGATCGCCGCCGGCGGGCTGATGCGCGGGGCGCAGATCGCGGCCGTGCTCGCGGCGGGGGCGGTCGCCGGCCAGCTGGGCACCGCGTTTCTGGTCTGCCCCGAGTCGGGCGCGAACCAGCTGCACAAGGCGGCCCTGACCGACCCGGTGTTCCCGCGCACCGAGCTGACCCGGGCCTTCACCGGGCGCCAGGCCCGGGGGCTGGTCAACCGCTTCATGCGGGAGCACGGACCGTACGCCCCCGCCGCGTATCCGCAGGTCCACCACCTCACCGCCGGGCTGCGCAAGGCGGCGGCCCGCGCGGGCGACCCGCAGGGCATGGCGCTGTGGGCGGGCCAGGGCCACCGGATGGCCCGCGCGATGCCCGCGGGCGACCTGGTGCAGACCCTCGCGGCGGAACTGGCCGCGGCCGGCGCCGCGTTGGCGGCAACGATGTCATCGGTCCCCGAGGAGGATGTATGACCGCCCCCGTGTTCCTGGTCGAGAAGGGCGCGATCGCTCCCGGCCCGGTCACCCTGGACGGCCCCGAGGGGCGGCACGCCGTATCCGTACGGCGGCTGCGTGCCGGGGAGGCGATCGTGCTGACCGACGGGGCGGGCACCGGGGGCTACGGCACGGTGGCCGCCGTCGAGGGCAAGGACGTACTGCGCGCCGAGGTGACCGAGGTGCGCACGGAGCCGGCGCCGGCGCCCCGGATCACCGTGGTGCAGGCGCTGCCCAAGGGAGACCGGGGCGAACTGGCCGTGGAGACCATGACGGAGACCGGGGTGGACGCCGTGGTGCCCTGGGCCGCGTCCCGCTGTGTCACGCAGTGGCGGGGCGAGCGGGGGCTGAAGTCGCTCGGCAAGTGGCGGGCGACGGCCCGGGAGGCGGGCAAGCAGTCGCGCCGCCTCCGGTTCCCCGAGGTCACGGACGCGATGACCACCCGTGAGGTGGCCGCGCTGCTGGCGGGGGCCGCGTTCCCGGCGGTCCTGCACGAGGAGGGCGCCGCGCCGCTCGCCGCCGCCGGGCTGCCCGCCGGGGGAGACATCGTGCTGGTGGTCGGTCCGGAGGGCGGCGTCTCCCCGGAGGAGCTGGCCGTCTTCGCGGAGGCGGGCGCGCGCCCGTACCGGTTGGGGCCGAGCGTGCTGCGCACCTCCACCGCGGGCACGGCGGCGGCGGCGCTGCTGTTGGGGCGCACGGGGCGCTGGGGCTGAACCGGCTCGCCGGTCGCGCCGCGTGCCGTGTGCCGTGTCCTGAGTCCTGAGTGCTGAGTGTGCCGCGTGCTGAACGGGTGCTGCGCCGGCACGTGTTCCGGTGTCACGGCGCGACCACGCGCTCCGGTGGCACGCCGCGCCACGCACGGCCGTGCGCGGCGCGGCGGCCGGACGCGACCGGCGGTGTCAGAGGCGCTGGCTAGGGTGAGCCCGCCCGTGTTCAGCAGACCTCCAGCAAGGGGACAGCCGGATGACGTCCGACCGGTCCAGCGGCCACCCGGCCGACAGCCACGATCTGATCAAGGTCCGCGGAGCCCGTGAGAACAACCTCGCGGACGTCTCCCTCGACATCCCCAAGCGCCGGCTCACCGTCTTCACCGGCGTCTCCGGGTCCGGCAAGTCCTCGCTGGTCTTCGGGACCATCGCCGCGGAGTCGCAGCGCCTGATCAATGAGACCTACACCGCGTTCGTCCAGTCGTTCATGCCCAGCCTCGGCCGGCCGGAGGTCGACCGGCTGGAGAATCTGAGCGCTGCGATCGTCGTCGACCAGGAGCGCATGGGCGCGAACTCCCGCTCCACGGTGGGCACGGCCACCGACGCGTACACGATGCTCCGCATCGTCTACAGCCGCCTCGGCACCCCGTACATCGGGCCCTCGCACTTCTTCAGCTTCAACAGCCCCGAGGGCATGTGCCCGGAGTGCGAGGGGCTCGGCCAGGTCTCGGAGATCGACGCCGACCAGCTCGTCGACCGGGACCTCTCGCTGCGCGAAGGGGCGATCACCGTCCCGCAGTTCGGTGTGGACACCTGGTATTGGCAGGTCATGGCCCACTCCGGCTTCTACGACCCGGACAAGAGGCTCAGGGACTTCACCCCGCGGGAGTGGGAGGACTTCCTCCACAAGGAGACCACCAAGATCCGGGTGGGCTCCAACAACTTCACCTACGAAGGACTCGTCACCAAGGTCCGCCGGCTCTTCCTCGCCAAGGACCGTGACTCCATGCAGCCGCACATCAGGGCCTTCGTGGACCGGGCCGTGGTCTTCGCGGACTGCCGGGCCTGCGGCGGCACCCGGCTCGCACCGGCCGCGCTGTCCTCCAAGATCGACGGGGTCGACATAGCGCAGTGCTCCGCGATGCAGATCAGCGACCTCGCCGAGCACGTCCGGGGCATCCGGGATCCGTCCGTGGCGCCGCTGCTGGGCAGCCTGCGGGAGTTGCTGGAGTCGCTGACCGAGATCGGGCTGGGCTATCTGAGCCTGGACCGCCCCTCCGCCACGCTCTCCGGCGGTGAGGCGCAGCGGGTGAAGATGGTGCGCCACCTCGGTTCCAGCCTGACCGATGTCACCTATGTCTTCGACGAGCCCACCGTCGGACTCCACCCGCACGACATCCAGCGGATGAACGACCTGCTGCTCCGGCTGCGCGACAAGGGCAACACCGTGCTCGTCGTCGAGCACAAACCCGAGGTGATAGCGATCGCCGACCACGTCGTCGACCTCGGCCCCGGCGCCGGGACCGGGGGCGGGCGGGTCTGCTACACGGGGGACGTGGCCGGACTGCGCGCGTCCGGCACGCTGACCGGACGTCATCTGGAGCACCGGGCACGGCTCCGGCAGACCGTGCGGCCGCACCGGGGACAGCTGTCGGTCAAGGACGCGGAGCTGCACAACCTGCGGAACGTCAGCGTCGACATCCCGCTCGGCGTGCTGACCGTGGTGACGGGTGTGGCCGGTTCCGGCAAGAGTTCGCTCATCCACGGCCATCTCACCGGCCGGGACGGCGTGGTCGTCGCCGACCAGTCGCCCATCCGCGGCTCCCGGCGCAGCAACCCGGCCACGTACACCGGGCTGCTGGGCCCGATCCGCAACGCCTTCGCGAAGGCCAACGGCGTCAAGCCCGCGCTGTTCAGCGCCAATTCGGCCGGTGCCTGCCCCAACTGCAACGGGATCGGCCTGGTCTACACCGACCTCGCGATGATGGCCGGGGTCGCCTCGGTCTGCGAGCAGTGCGACGGGAAGCGGTACACCCCGGAGGTGCTCGGGTACACGCTGGACGGCAAGAACATCAGCGAGGTGCTCGCCCTGTCGGTGGCCGAGGCGTACGACTTCTTCCGCACCGGGCAGGCGCACACCCTGCTCGGGCGGCTCAACGACGTGGGGCTGGGCTATCTGCGGCTCGGGCAGCCGCTCAACACGCTGTCCGGGGGCGAGCGTCAGCGGCTGAAACTCGCCATCCACATGGCCGAGAAGTCCTCCGTGTACGTCCTGGACGAGCCCACCACCGGGCTGCACATGGCCGATGTGGACCAGCTCCTCGCACTGCTCGACCGGCTGGTCGACGAGGGCAACACGGTCGTGGTCATCGAGCACCACCAGGCGGTCATGGCGCACGCCGACTGGCTGATCGACCTCGGTCCCGGCGGCGGCCACGACGGCGGCCGGATCGTCTTCACGGGCACGCCCGCCGAGCTGGTGGCCGGCGCGGACACCCTCACGGCCCGCCATCTGCGCGGCTATGTCGGCGCCGACGGCTGAGGACGGAG
>NZ_WHPN01000336.1 GCF_009735685.1 Streptomyces lycii
TAGGAGCTCTCTTTCGGATCACTTGGTGACGGTTCGATTTCAGGGCCTGCTGATTCCGATGGAGCTGCCGCCTGCGACGATGCGCTGGTGAGCTATGACCTTGCGGTGTGGGACGGCGACCGTCCACTCAACGACGGCCAAGCGGGCTCGACCTACGACGAGCTCTTCGAGCGCTACCTAGAGTCGGACGATGTTGTCGTACCTCCGGTGCCGCGCATCGTGGCCTACGTGGAAGCCCTCGTCGCGCGGTACCCGGACGACGAGGGCAGTGGCGTATGGGCGTCACCGCCGGTCATTGGGGAGGCATCGGGGCCGATGGTGTACCTGCTCATGTCTTATGGCAAGGCTGAGGAGGTGTCCGAGTACGCCTCTGCGCTGGCTCGCGAGCATGGACTTGTCTGCTTCGATCCGCAGGCGGAACGCCTCCGGCCGTGAGCTGCCTTTCTCTCAGCGGGCAGACCATAGGAAGATGCCAGCAATGTGGAGTCCGGCCAGGTAGATGGTGGCGGTCTTCTCGTAGCGGGTGGCGATGCCGCGCCACTGCTTGAGGCGGTTGATGCACCGCTCGACGGTGTTGCGCTGCTTGTAGGCTTCACGGTCGAAGGCCGGTGGCCTGCCGCCTTGGCTGCCGCGTCGCAGCCGGTGGTTCCGCTGGTCCGCCGGGATGGGGATCACCGCCCGGATACCGCGTTTGCGCAGGTGGGCGCGGATCGCGCGAGATGAGTAGGCCTTGTCGGCCAGGACTACGTCCGGCCTGGTGCGCGGACGACCGCGCCGTCGAGGAACACGCAGGCGGGCCATGACACCAGCGAAGGCGGGCGCGTCGCCGGCCTGTCCGGCGGTGAGGACGAACGCGAGCGGCCGACAGCGGGCATCGGCAGCAAGGTGAATTTTCGTGGTCAGCCCGCCGCGGGAGCGACCGATGGCGTGGTCGTCCGGCTCGCCGACCGGGGCCCCTTTTTACGAGCTCCGGCCGCGTGCTGGTGAGCCCGCACGATCGTGGAGTCCACCGACACGGCCCAGCTCAGGTCCTCATCCGCGTCGGCCTGGGCAACCAGGGCGGTGAACACCCGCTCCCAGGTGCCGTCCAAGGCCCACATCCGCAACCGGTTGTAGACGCCCCGCCAGTTGCCGTACCTCTCCGGCAGGTGCACCCACTGCGTGCCGGTCTGGAACTTGTAGGCGATCGCGTCGATCATCTGGCGATGATCCCGCCAGCGCCCACCCCGCTTCGGTGTCCGGTCCGGGAGCAACGGCTCGATCCGCGCCCACTGCGCATCAGTCAACGGCACACCCGGACCAACGACCGACTGATCCAAACGAAACTGCCTAGTCGTCCGGCCCCTCCGGCACACTATCGACAGCGTGTCCAACACGTGGAGCTTTTACACAACTCCGCTGTGTAGCCGCTCCGGAGAGCGGACCGGCGCCCGTCCCCTCCGCGCGGGCCGCGCAGCGCCGGGACGCCTACTGCGGTACGGCCCGGCGGGACGCCTACTGCGGTACGGCCGGGCCCACCGGACCGCCCGGCTCGTGCAGTTGCTGGGTGGTGGAGCGGAACTCCGTGAGCCAGTCGTCGGTCTCGGTGCCGATCCGCTCCCGCACCGCGGTCACCAGCCGCCCGATCAGTTCGAGCTGCCGCTCCAACTCGGACGCGGACAGCGGCCCGCCGTCCGTCCCGGCCCCGTCCCGCCCGCCGGCCCGCAGCGTGTCGGCCGCCCACGCCAGCCGTACGTCGTTCAGCTCCCCCCGCAGCGCCTGCGCGGCCCGGATGTCCCGCATCCAGCCCGTGGACAACCCGAAGACCAGGTCGAACCCCTTGCACCCGGCCGCGAGCCCGAGCAGCACATAGCCCCAGCCCCCGGGAGAGCGTCCGGCCACGGCGCTGCTCAGCGGCAGCACCGCCCCGGCCACCGTGAGCAGCACGACGAGCGCCCGGACGGTCTTCGCCCCGATCCGCTTGAGCCGCTTGTCCCGCAGATACCAGTCGATGGCGTCCTCGGCCTCCTGCTCGGCCCAGGCCCGCAGCAGCCGCACCGCCTCGCGCTGCCCGCCGGGCCCGCCCGGCAGCACCGGGAAGGGCCGTCCGCGCAGATCTCCCCGGCCCCGCCCGCGCCGCCGCGCCCCGGTTTCCTCGTCCCGCTCCAACGCCGTCCCCCTCAACTCCGGGCACCGTCCCCGGTGTCCCGCACTCCGGCCGTAGGCGCACAGTCTCCCCACCGCCTCCGCCCGGGTCCACAGCCGGTGCCGGAGTCCTCGGCACGGCGACTCCGGGGCCGGGGAGGCGACCGGGGGGAGCGCCCCGGGTTAAGCCCGGCTTAACCGAGCCCTAAGCCCTCGCTATGCCCGGACAGGAACTCACATAACCGCAGGTCAGAGACTTTTGTGCGATGGTGCGGGCGGTTGGCGGCGGCCCGCCGGGTGCGTAGCATCACAGGCCCGTCGGCGGAGACCGTCGCGGTTTGGGAGCGCTCTCAGCAATCGGGCGCTTCCGGACTCCCCCCACTCGCCCACGTCCCCCGCCCGGCGCAGCATTCCTCATCTCCCACAGAGAAGGTACGTAACGCCATGGCCGCTCACCGTGCACGGAGATGGTCGGTCGGAGGACTCGTCCTCCTGCTCACCGCCGCTCTCACCACCGCCGTCCTGATGAACACCTCCGGGCCCGGCACCACCCGGGCGAAGGCCGCCGAGGCCGCGCAGACCTGGTCCGACGAGTTCGACGGGCCGGCGGGCAGCGCCCCGGACCCCGCCAAGTGGACGCACGAGGTCAACGGCGACGGAGGCGGCAACAACGAGCTGCAGTACTACACCGACGACACCGCGAACGCCGCCCTGGACGGCAACGGCAACCTGGTCATCACGGCCCGCAAGAACACCGACCCCGATCTCCGCTGCTGGTACGGCCCCTGCGAGTACACCTCGGCGCGGCTGAACACCGCCCGGACCTTCACCCAGGCGTACGGCCACTTCGAGGCGCGCATCAAGATCCCGCGCGGCCAGGGCATATGGCCGGCGTTCTGGATGCTGGGCTCCGACTTCGGTGACGTGGGCTGGCCGAACAGCGGCGAGATCGACATCATGGAGAACGTCGGCAAGGAGCCCGGTACCGTCCACGGCACCGTGCACGGCCCCGGCTATTCCGGCGGCGAGGGCATCGGCGCCCCGTACTCGCTGCCGAACGGCGAGGCCTTCGCGGACGGTTTCCATGTCTTCGCGGTCGACTGGAGCCCGGAGTCGATCACCTGGTCGGTGGACGGCAACGACTTCCAGACCCTCACGCCCGCCGATCTCGGCGGCGACGAATGGGTCTTCGACCACCCGTTCTTCATGATCATGAACGTCGCGGTCGGCGGCAACTGGCCCGGCAGCCCGGACGCCTCCACCTCCTTCCCGCAGAGCATGACCGTCGACTACGTCCGCGTCTCGGCCTCGGACGACGGCTCCGGCCCGGGCGACCCCGGTGACCCCGGTGACCCGGGCGACCCGGGCGAGGCCGTCGCGATCCGCGGCATCGGCGACATGTGCGTGGACGTGGCGGGCGGCACGGGCGCCGACGGCACCCCGGTCCAGCTGCACCACTGCACCGGCCACGCCGCGCAGCAGTGGACGTTCCACGACGACGGCACCGTACGGGCGTTCGACAAGTGCCTGGACGCCGCGGGCGCCGGGACCTCCGACGGCACCCCCGTCCAGCTCGCGAACTGCAACGGCTCCGCGGCACAGGACTGGGTGCACACCGAGGCCCGTGACCTGGTGAACGTCGGCGCGGACAAGTGCCTGGACGCCACGGGCGGTTCCGCCTCCGACGGCACCCGGCTCCAGCTCTGGACCTGCACGGGCGCCGCCGGCCAGAAGTGGACCACCGGCTGACCCGGCCGGACCGTACCGACACCCCGCCCCCCCTGTCCTCCGACTCCATCCCCGTCCCCGCTCCCGCACAGAACAGGAAGCACCCCCCATGACGCCCCGCCACCGCACCCCCCTCACCCGCCGCAAGGTCGTCACCGCCCTCGCCGGTGCCGCAGTCGCCGTCCCGGCCGCCGCCCTCGTCGCGCCGCACGCCCTCGCCTCGAAGTCCTCGGACGGCGGCGGCGCGAAGGCGAAGGCAGCCGGCGCGCTGCCCGTGACGATCGTCAACAACTCCGGAGCGTTCGACAACGCCTCGGTGTTCCTCTACATCGTCGGCAACCAGGACGGGAAGCAGGTCCGGCTCACCCCGGACGGCACCCTCGCGCCGATCTCGTTGTCGGACAACGGCGCGGACGGCTTCACCGACTACGCCCTCGAACTGTCCGGCAGCGGTGAGACGAAGCTGTCGCTGCCGTACATGTCCGGGCGGATGTACGTCGCGCTCGGCGGCAAGCTGAAGTTCAAGGCCGTGGAGGACGGCAACGGCAACGCGGCCCTCGCGTACCCGGCCGGCTGGGTCGAGTCCGACCCGAACTACGAGGTGCTGCACGACTGCGCCGAGTTCACCCACAACCCCGACGGCATGTTCTGCAACACCACCATGGTCGACATGTTCAGCGTCCCGCTGAGCATCCGGCTGACCGGCGCCAAGGACCAGACGACGGGCACGCTGCGCGACGGCGGGCGGGAGCGGGCGTTCGCCGCGGTCAGGGAGATCCCGGAGTTCGAGCGGCTGGTGGTGGACGACCGGCGCATCATCGCGCCCGGGCACGGTCTGGACACCGGCCTCTTCGACGAGAACTACTTCGCCCCGTACATCGACGAGGTCTGGTCGACGTACACCGGCAAGGACCTCACGGTCACCACCAACGCCGGGACGTTCACCGGCCGGGTGCGCGGCGAGCAGTTCGTCTTCAGCGGCCCGGCCTCGGTCTCCTTCGCCAAGCCGTCCACGCGTGACGTGCTGTTCTGCGACGGCAAGCTGGCCGCGCCGAACGACGGCACCACCGGTCCCGTCGCCGCGATCCTGGGGGCGGGCTTCAACCGCTCCACGCTGGTCAGCGCCCCGTCGCAGCCCACGACGGACCCGGCGGCCTTCTACGCCACCGAGCTGACCAACCACTACTCCAAGGCGATCCACGCCGCGACGGAGGACGGCAAGGCGTACGGGTTCGCCTTCGACGACGTGGCGGACTTCGCCTCATACGTCCAGGACCACGCGCCCACCGGCTTCCGGCTGGAGCTGACGCCCTTCTAGGGGCGCATCACTGCGTGGCCCCGGGCGGATCCGTCAGGCGCCCGGGGCCCCGCCGCGCTCCCGCCGGCCCGGCTCAGGGACCGGGGTGGTCGGGGAGGCCGGCGGAGTCCGCGATTTCCCGGCCGGGGCGGGCGGCGGGCCCGTGCCACTCCAGGACCAGCACGGTGGCGTCGTCGTCGAGCTGCCCGTCGTGGTAGTCGAGGATGCTCTGCGTCAGCCGCCGCAGGGTCTCCGGTGCGGGCAGCCCGTCGGCGTGCTGGCGCACGAGGAAGTCGACGAAGCGGTGCAGGCCGAACTCCCGGCCGCCGGGCCTGCGCGCCTCGGTGATGCCGTCGGTGTAGAGCACGAGCCGGTCGCCCGGCTCCAGTTGCTCCTGGCAGACGTGGGTGGGCAGGCCGAGGTTGGCCCCCATCGGGTGCGCGGGCCGGCACCGCAGATGCGTGGTCCAGCGGCCGCCCCGGATCACCACGGGCTGCTGGTGCCCGCGGTTGACCCAGCTGAGCAGGCCGGTGCGGGTGTCCAGCTCCGCCAGCACCCCGGTGACGTAGCGGGTGGGGCCGAACTGCTCCAGCAGCTCCCGCTCGATCTCCTCGCCGATGACCGCCAGGGGCCGTCCCTCGCGCCGGTGGTTGCGGCAGGCGGCCATCGCGAGGTTGGCGGTCAGCCCGGCGGACGTGTCGTGGCCCATCGCGTCGAAGACCGCCACATGCACGGTGTCCCCGGAGATCGCGTACTCGAAGGCGTCACCGCTGACCTGGTGGGCCGGTTCCATGGAGGCGGCGATCACCACCCGGTCGTCGGCGTAGGTCCGCGGCTGCATCAGGTGCCACTGCATCTCGGCGGCGATGTTCAGCGGCTCGGTCCGCATCAGCCGCGCGTGCGCGTCACTGAAGCCGCGCTTGCTCACCACGATCACCGCGACCAGCGACGCCAGGTCCTCCATGTCCCGCGCGACCCGGTCGTCGTCCCGTGAGGTGGACACGTACAGCACGCCCAGGCGTTCGGTGCCGTCCAGCAGCGGCACCCACCACTGGTGCGGGGGCCCGCCCCCGGTGCCCGTCTCGGCCGGCAGCACCTTGCCGTACTGGAAGGCCCTTCCGGCGACGGTGCCCTGGACGCTCAGCCCGTCCCCGGTCCCGGTGTCCGCCCGGCCCGGCGGACCGGTGCCGCCCACCCGGCCGGGCGGCAGGACCCGCAGCACGTGCTCGCGGAGATCCACCAGATGGATCAGTACGTCGTCCACACCGGCCACGGCGGCGTGCCGCGCCACCGCGGCCGGGATCTGCTCGAACGCCAGCAGATGGCTGTCGCCGAGCAGTCCGCTGAGCATGAGCCCGCTGGCACGGTCCCGGTCCGTCATGCCGTCCGTCCTCTCAGGCCGATGATGCCGACCCTGTGAGTCTGCCCCGTCGGGTCACAGGCATGGATCAACGCCGAGTGCGGCCGGCGGCGGACCCGAACGCCCCACCGGAACGGCGGGCGCCGGGACGGCGGGCCGGAACGCCCCCTCCGGAACGGCAGACCGGAGCGGCGGGCCGGTACGGCTCCTTCCGGCGGGTGCCGCCCCGGTCCGCCCCGGTCTCCCCCGTGCCGCCGGCGTCAGGCGTTCGCCGGTTCGGCCCGCGCGGCTGCCGCCGCCTCCAGCCGTGCCTTCCGGGTGCGCGGCCCGAAGACCGCCAGCGCGACGGCGCCGACCATCCAGGTCCCGGCGATGAAATAGAACACGCTCTCGTAACCGGTGCGGTTGTAGAGCGCAGCGATGATCAGCGGACCGGCCGCGTTGGAGAGGCGTCCCAGGCCGTACGAGATCCCGGTGCCCAGCGCGCGGCCGCGGGTGTCGAACAGCTCCGGCGAGTACGCGTACGCCAGCGCCGTGTAACCCCGCTCGAACATGTTCACCAGGAAGCCGAAGACCACGATGAGGACGGGGTTGAAGGTGAGCCCGTAGAGCAGACCGCAGGCCGCGATGACCGTGCCGAAGGCCACCAGGCACCACTTGCGCTCGAACCGGTCGGTGACGAGCGCGGCCAGGAAGGAGCCCAGCGGCGCGCCGACCGTCGTCAGCGCCACGTAGAAGATGGACTTCTCGACACTGAAGCCCTCGTTGGCCAGCAGCGTGGGCGCCCAGCTGGAGTAGCCGAAGAAGCCGATGGTCTGCGTCACCCAGAGCACCACCAGCAGCGCGGTCGGAGCCAGGTACTTCTTCTGGAGCAGGATCCTCAGCGGCGCCTTGGCGTGCCGCACCCGCTCGACCGGCGGCAGGGCGTCGGGCAGCGCGCCCTTGTCGGCGGCCACCCGCGCCTCGATGTCCCGCAGCACGGCGTCGGCCCGGGCGTACTCGCCCCTGCTCTCGTACCAGCGGGGGGATTCCTTCAGCTGCCGGGTGAAGAGCACGAACAGGATGCCGAGCGAGCCCCACAGGAAGACCAGCCGCCACGACCAGTCGTTGACCGGCACGACGAAGCTGGCGATGAGGTTCGTCGCCGGGGTGCCGCAGATGCCGATGACGATGGCGTACGCCTGGAACTTGCCGCGCTTGGCGGCCGGGTACAGCTCGCTGATGTAGATGACGGCGACGACCGTCATCGCCGACAGGCCCGCCGAGGTCAGCACGCGGAACACGCCGAGCGAGACGATGTCCCAGGAGAAGACCGTGAGGAAGGAGAAGGCGCCGAACCACAGCGTCGTCCAGGTCAGTGCCCGTTTGCGGCCCCACCGGTCGGCGATGCCGCCCGCGACCACGGAGCCGATGAACATGCCGACGAACGACAGCGAGGTCACGTAGGCGACCTGGTTGACCGTGACGCCCCACAGCTCGACCAGCTTCGGGGCGGTGGTCGCGAAGGTGTTGATGTCCGCGAACTCGAAGAAGTACGCGAAGGAGACGGCCACGAGAGTGGTCTTGTGGAAGCGGGAGATCGGCAGTCTGTCGAGCCGGTTCGCCGCATTGGAATGCTGCATGGCTGGGCCCTTGTCGAAGAGGGGAGGGGGAGGGTTCAGACGCCTTCGCCGGGCCAGTAGAGCCGCATCGGGTTCTCCACGAGCAGTCTGTGCTGCTGGGCGGGGGTGACGGCGACGTGCGGTACGTAATCGACCAGCAGCCCGTCGTCGGGCATGTGACCGGTCAGGTTGGGGTGGGGCCAGTCGGTGCCCCACAGCACGGACTCCGGGAACTCCTCGACGACGCGTCGCGCGAAGGGCACCACATCGGTGTAGGGGTGCCGCTGTCCGTCCAGAGCCGCGGGTCCGGTGACGCTGAGCCGCTCGGGGCAGCTCACCTTCACCCACACGTCGTTGCGTTCGGTGAAACGCAGGAAGCGCGTGAACTCGGGATCGCCGACCGGGCGGGTCACGTCCGGCCGTCCCATGTGGTCCACCACCAGCGGGGTGGGCAGCGAACCGAGGAAACCTTCCAGCTCCTCCAGGTCACCGGCTTCGAAGTAGACGACGACATGCCAGCCCAGCGGCGCGATCTTCTTCGCCACGGCCGCCAGTTCGTCCTTGGGGGCGGTGTCGACGAGGCGCCTGAGGAAGTTGAACCGCACGCCGCGCACTCCGGCCGCGTCCAGCTCGCGCAGCTCGGCCCCGGTGATGCCGGGCCGTACGGTGGCCACGCCGCGCGCCCGGCCGCCGGACGCCCGGACGGCGTCGACCATGGCGCTGTTGTCCGCGCCGTGGCAGGTCGCCTGGACGATGACGTTCCGGCTGACGCCCAGCCGGTCGCGGAGCGCGAAGAGCTGTTCGCGGCCCGCGTCGCAGGGCGTGTACTTGCGCTCCGGGGCGTACGGAAAGGTGTCCCCGGGGCCGAAGACGTGGCAGTGCGCGTCGACGGTGCCGGGCGGCAGGGTGAAGGCGGGGCGGGACGGGTCCGGGTGCCAGTCCAGCCAGCCGGGGCTCTTGGTGAAGCGCTCGCTCATCAGTCCACGTACCTCAGTCCGGCGGCCTTCAGCGGCTCGCGCATGCCGTACATGTCGAGGCCCAGCTCACCGGCCGCGAACCGCTGCCGCTTGCCCTCCTCGTTCTCCTCCCGCCGCCGGGACGCCTCCGCGGTCTCCCCGGCCCGCGCGGCCGGCACGACGACCACGCCGTCGACGTCCGCGACGACCACGTCACCGGGGTTGACCAGGGCGTTGGCGCAGACCACGGGAACGTTGACCGAGCCCAGGGTGGCCTTGACGGTGCCCTTGGAGCTGACCGCCCGGCTGAACACCGGGAAGTCCATCTCCTCCAGCGCCGCGACATCCCGGCAGCCGCCGTCGATGACCAGCCCGGCGCAGCCCTGCGCGCGCAGCGAGGTGGCCAGCAGCTCGCCGAAGAACCCGTCCTCGCACTCGGTGGTGCAGGCGGCGACGAGGACGTCACCCGGCTGGAGCTGTTCGGCCGCGACGTGCAGCATCCAGTTGTCACCGGGCTGGAGGAGCACGGTGACGGCGGTGCCGCAGAGCCCGGCGCCGGGGTAGACGGGCCGGAGGTAGGGGCGCATCAGGCCGACCCGGCCCATCGCCTCGTGGACGGTGCTCACTCCGTACGCGGCCAGCGCCTCGACGTCCGCGCGGGGGGCGCGGGTGATGTTGCGGTGGACGACTCCGAGTTCGTACATGCTGATCTGTTCCTTCCGCGCGCTCAGCGTCCCTGCCGGTTCAGCAGGGCGTCGAGACGGGGGTAGACGGCGCGGGCGTTGTGCTCCTGGACGGCGGCCAGATCGCCGGCGGACAGCCCGGCGGCCTCCACATAGCGGCGGGTGTGGTCGAAGTGGTGACCGCTGCACGGGTCGATGTCGCGGACGGCGCCGATCATCTCCGAGGCGAACAGGACATTGCGGACCGGCACGACGTCGAGCAGCAGGTCGATGCCCGGCTGGTGGTACACGCAGGTGTCGAAGAAGACGTTGCCGAGGAGGTGCTCCGCCGGCTCCGGCCTGCCGAGCGCCGTCGCCAGCCCCCGGAAGCGGCCCCAGTGGTACGGCACCGCGCCGCCGCCGTGCGGGATCACCAGCCGCAGCCCGGGGAAGTCCCGGAACAGGTCGCCCTGCACGAGTTGCATGAAGGCGGTGGTGTCGGCGTTGAGGTAGTGCGCGCCGGTGGTGTGGAAGGCCGGGTTGACGCTGGTGCTGACGTGCACCATGGCCGGGAGGTCGTACTCGACCAGCTTCTCGTAGAGCGGGTACCAGGAGCGGTCGGTGAGCGGCGGGGACGTCCAGTGGCCGCCGGACGGGTCGGGGTTGAGGTTGACCGCCACGACGCCGTACTCCTCGGCACAGCGGACCAGCTCCGGAACGCAGGTGGCGGGGTCGGCGCCGGGGGACTGCGGGAGCATTGCGGCGGGCGCGAAGCGCTCCGGGTAGAGGGTGCTGACGCGGTGGCACAGCTCGTTGCAGATGGCGGCCCAGCGCGCGGAGGTGGCGAAGTCACCGATGTGGTGGGCCATGAAGGAGGCGCGCGGCGAGAAGACCGTCAGGTCGATGCCCCGCTCGTCCATCAGCCGCAGCTGGTTGCCCTCAATGCTCTCGCGCAGCTCGTCGTCGCTGATCCGCGGCCCGGCGGGGTCGGGCGCGGCGGCCGGATCGTCCAGGGAGGCGATCTGCCGGTCCCGCCACTGCCCCAGGGCCGGGGGCGCGGTGGTGTAGTGGCCGTGACAGTCGATGATCAACGCTGCTGCTCCTTGTCGTGCCGTGCCGCCCCGTCCGGTGACGTCCCCTGCCGCGGCGCCGCTGCCGCGGGCGGGGCGGCCAGGTCGCCGGGGCGGCGGGGAACCAGCACGTCACCGGCCATGATCAGCCGCGCGGTGCGCAGCAGGGCGGACCGGGTGACCCGCTGCGGGTCGGCGGGGTCGAGGCGCAGTTCGACGCCGAACTCCCCGGAGGGGTGCTCGACGGAGACACGCACACCGTCCCCGGGAGCGCCGTCGTCGGGAGCGCCGTCGTCGGAGGCGCCGTCGTCGCAGGCGCCGTCGTCGCAGGCGCCGTCGTCGCAGGCGCCGTCGTCGCAGGCACTGACCTGAGCCGCGAGATCGTGGGCGACGCTGCCGTCGAGGACGCAGGCGGTGGCCGCGGTGACGGCGGCGAGGACGCCGATCGAGGCGTGGCAGACGTGCGGGATGAAACTGCGGGTGCTGATCGTGCCGCCGTGCGCGGGCGGCGCGACCAGCGTCATCTTCGGGTAGTTCCGCTCCGTCACGTCCCCCAGGCCCATCAGCTGCCCGCACGCCAGCCGCAGCGCCTCGACGCGGGCCCTCAGCTCGTCGTCGGCGTTCAGCTCGGCCGCGGACTCGTATCCGGTACGGCCGAGATCGGCGGCGGCGACGATCACCAGCGGCTGGCCGTTGTCGACACAGGTGACGTCGAGCGGGCCGGTGCCCGGGACGTCGACCCGGTCGCGCACGTTGCCGGTGGGCAGCAGGGCCGAGCAGACCGACCCGGCGCTGTCGGGGAAACCGATCGTGACGGGCGCGGCGGTGCCGGGGACACCGTCGATGCGGGTGTCGCCGTCGTACTCGACGTAGCGGCCGGATTCCCCTTCCGGCGTACGGACGGTGATCT
Source organism: Streptomyces lycii (assembly GCF_009735685.1). Lineage (GTDB taxonomy): Bacteria > Actinomycetota > Actinomycetes > Streptomycetales > Streptomycetaceae > Streptomyces > Streptomyces lycii. Next base: position 11,709 of record NZ_WHPN01000336.1, read on the forward strand.
CGGCGACCAGGCCGGTGTTCAGGGTGAGCACGCGGGCGGTGGTGGTGTCCCCGCGCGGCTCCAGCAGCCCGGACTCGATCGCGAACGGGACCACGGCCGCGAGCATGTTCCCGCAGTTCGGGGTGGTGTCCACGGTGTCGCTGCCGGGCTGGAGCTGGGCGAACCGGAACTCCAGGTCCACCCCCTCCCGCTCCCCCGGCCCGACGATGCCGGCCTTGCTGGTCAGGGGGTGCGCACCGCCCAGCCCGTCGATCTGGCGGGGATCGGGCGAGCCCATGGCGGCGAGCAGTACGGCGTCCCGGGCGGCGACGTCCGAGGGGAGGTCGGCGACCCGGAAGAAGGGGCCGCGGGACGTGCCGCCGCGCATGAACCAGCAGGGGACGGCGAGCTGGCCGCCCTGCGGCCGGGGCCTGCCTCCGGGCCCGGAGGCAGTCGTCGTGGACTGTTCCATCACTCTGCCCGCGCTCCCTGTCCGTCGGCGATTTACGTCAACGTAACCGTCGACCTGATTGTTGACAATATGCTTGACGAAAAAGTTTCAGCGATCATCGGCAAGCCGCCCCGGGCGGATAGACTGCGTGACGGCCGGCGGGGAGAGCCGCCGGCGGGGGCGTGCCGGAGCGTGAAGAAGGCGGTAGGAGTGGCGGAAAACCGGGTCACCGGTCAGGCGGGACGGAACGTGGTCGGCACGGGGATCCGCCAGGCGCTGCGATCCGGGGACATGGTCCCGGGGCAGCGGCTCATCGAGCAGGAGCTGTCCGACACCTTCCACGCCACCCGCAGCTCCGTGCGGGAGGCGTTGCAGGATCTGGCCGCGGAGGGCCTGGTCGAGCTGATTCCGCGGCGCGGCGCCCGGATCCGGGTCGTCTCCGTGGACGAGGCCATCCAGATCACCGAGTGCCGGGCGGCGCTGGAGGGCCTGTGCGCCCGGCGCGCGGCGGAACTGGCGACGCCCGCGCACCGGGACACGCTGATCGGGATCGGCACCCGGATGCGGCAGGCCGTGGCCGACGGCGACCTCGACACGTACTCGGCGCTCAACCGCCGGCTGCACGACCTGATCGCGGAGGCCGGCGGCCAGAAGGTGGCACAGTCCCTGCTGGACCGGCTGAACGGCCAGATGGTCCGCCACCAGTTCCGGCTCGCCCTGCGCCCGGGCCGCCCGGCCCAGTCGCTGCCGCAGCACCTGGCGATGATCGAGGCGATCACGGCGGGCGACCCCGACGCGGCCGAGACGGCGGCACGGGACCACCTGGACAGCGTGATCCGGGAACTCCGGGCGACCCCGGACCGGGACAACGGCGAGGGCTGAGGGAGGGGAGGCGGGTCGAAGGGACGCGTCACCCCTCACCCCTCACCCCTCCGCCGCGGCCGTCCCGCCCTCCCCCTCGTCGAAGCGTTCCGGGCCGGGCAGCCGGTCACCGCGGCTCAGCGCGACGCGGTGCACGTCGTGGAGCGACTCCGCCAGGCGGGCGGCGAGGTAGCGAAGCTGGTCGCGGGTCACCCGCCGGTCGCCGAGCATGTCCCCGGCGTGGCCCAGCAGTTCGGCCGCCATTCCGAGTTGCGCGTTCTCGGCCTCGTCGGCCAGCCGGGACACCCGCCCGCCACCGCCCCCGAGGAGATAGCAGGGCCTGCCGTCCGGGGTGGACCACGGCAGCAGGCGCCGACCGCCGCCCGGGGCCGTCGCGCCGGTCACGCCGCCGCCTCCGCCCCGTGGATCCGCCGCGGCCCGGTGCCGAGCCCGTACACGGGGAGCCACCGCGCCCGTCGCCGCACCCGCTCCCGCTCCCGCCGGGCCCGCTCCCGCCGGACCTCCCCCCGCCAAACCTCCTCCTGCCGCTCGCGAGCGATGACCTGACCGACAAGACACAACATGACGTCAACTCCGTGTGGTCGGCGACCGGACCCCGGACCGTCACCCCGGTCGCGCGGGCCCCTGACTTCACTGTCGCTGTGTAGCGATCCACTCACACACTGAAGCGACGCGGGCTACGCTGACCAGGGGTTTCAAGGTGACGAAAGCTCTGTCACACGGGAGTTGAACGGTGAGCAACATCTATGGGGAATGGCTCCGCGGCCAGCGCGCGAGGGTCGGACTGACACAGCAGGAGCTGGCGGACGCGGCGATCATGACCCGTTCACACATCGCCCACATCGAGGCCGGCCGCCGAGTCCCGTCCCGGGAGGACGCCCGTCGCCTGGACAGGGCCCTGAACACGGGAAACGTACTGAGCAGCTTCCTCCCGCAGGACGACGTGGCGGTGGCGGACTACTTCGAGGCGGCACGCCAACTCGAACAGCAGGCGACGGTCATCCGGGAGTTCGCGCTGACCTTCGTGCCGGGGGTTCTCCAGACGGAGGCGTACGCGCGTGCAGTTCTGCGCGTCGGCTTCCCTCCATTGAGCGAAGAGGAATGTGACAAGCTCGTCGACACACGGCTGGAGCGCTCAAGGATCCTCAACGATCCGGTGACGCCAGTGGTGTGGGCGCTGCTGGACGAGACGGTTCTCCGCCGGCCGGTGGGCCAACCGGCTGTCATGGCGGAACAGTTGGCGCACATCGTCCACCTGGCCGAAACGGAGCGAGTTCGTCTGCACGTAATCCCGTTCGGGCTGGGACCCCATCCCCTCATGCAGAGCATGCTGACGCTGATGTGGTTCGAGGACCAGCCACCGGTCGCCTACTCGGAAGGGCTGCAGATCGGCAAGGTGCACGACGCCCCGGCCGACGTCGAACGACTGCAGAACGCCTACTATCTCGCGCTGGGTGACGCACTGCCGATGAAGGAGTCCGTCGCCATGTTGTGGGCGACAGCGAAGGAATACGGACACCATGACTGAGCACACCCTCCCCACCCCGTCCCGCCTGCGCGGTTGGCGCAAGTCGTCGTACAGCGGCAACGAAGGCGGCAGCTGCCTGGAGGTGCTGGACGGCCAACCGGGCGGCGTCCCGGTCCGCGACTCCAAGAACCCCGACGGCCCGGCGCTCGTCTTCCCGGCCACCGGCTGGTCGTCCTTCATATCCGCGGTCAAGACCGGCGCGCTCCACGCCTGAGGCAGCACAACCGGTCCGGCCGGCTGCGGCGCCGCGTCCCGCACGGTGCGGCTGACAGCGGTGCGGCGGCGGTGCGACACTCGGAGGACAACGGAGGCAGGCGGCCGGGAAAGCCACGGCGCGCGACGGGGGCGCATCCATGGAAGAGGGCGACGTACACCAGCGGAAGATCATCGCTGGGGTGCACAACGCCACGCGGATCCTGACGGTGGGATCGCTGCTCGTGGTGTCCGTCACCGCTGCCCGCCTCCTGACGGGCGGCAAGTCGGTGACCGTGGCGCAGGTGTCGCTGTCGGTCGACAGGGTGTGGCTGGTCTTCGGCGCGTTGACGCTCGCCCATGTGTTCGTCGCCGTTTTCCTCGTACGAGCCATCGAGGACTACCGCTGTCTGCTGCCTTCGGGCGACCGGGCGGGGTGGGTCTTCGACGAAGTGGCGGCGGCCGGCAACGGGTTCGTGCACGGGCTGGTGTCCCGGGCGCTGCCGCGCAAACCCGGCGGGCGCTACTTCCCGATGTCCTGGAACGACCCGTCGGCCTGGGTCGCCCACAGCGCCGCGCTGCTCGCGTTCGTCGCCATGTTGCCCTGGTGGTGGGGGAGGACCGGGCTTGCCTGGCACGGACCGTGGTGGATGATCCCGGTCGCCCTGGCCGTCGTCGCCGGCAACTGGCAGGCCGGCGGTTACTGGCTGATCGGCCTCTCCAGGCTCGACCAGGTCCGCGTCGACGAACGGGAGGCGAGCCTGCGCCCGGTCGACGAGGACGACCTGCTGCGTATGCGTGCCATGCACGACGCGATGCAGGAACCAGGGCTCACCCGGGCCGAGTTCGAATGGCTGCTCGGCCGTTACCGCAGCTTGATCGAGCACCGCTTCCGCATCCGGACGCACCAGCAGGAGCAGGAAGCGGCTGTGCGCGACGTCCGTATGCGGCCGGCGTCCCAGGCCGAGCGCATGGCGATCGCACGTCATTACGAGGCGGTCAGAGGAGAGTTCCCGTACTGCGATCTGCCCCCGGAGCCCTGGGCCGACGCAGGCGCGAGTACGTCACCGAACACCAGGTCCCAGGGAGGATCTCCATGAAATGGTTGAACATCCTTCGCCTCCTCAATCTGACGGACACCCGCCCCAGGCACCGCCCCGGTGGTGTGGCCCCGGCACGGGAGGGCGGGCGCGCGGCGGCCCAGGAGCCGGTCCGTCCCAGGATGCGGCGCCCGGAACGGCAGTCGGCCGGGCTGTGGCAGATCCTGAAAGACCTCCGAGAGATGATCAGAGTCGTCTCCTGACACCTCCGCCGGGCCTGGTACGGGCACGCGCGGAGCGGCGCCGGGGCCAGCACCTGTCGTCGCCCCGCCCAAGGAAGGGAAACCACGCCCTTCCGCCGTATCGGGCGACGGCACAACCGAGAGCAAGACCGGCACCGGCACTGAGACCGTCGCTGAGACCGGCGCCCGTCCGGCGAGCCCGCGCACGGCGGCTCGTGAACCATCTGGCGCCCGGATGCGATCGCCGGGTGCGGGAAAATCCACAGAAAAGCAAAAGCCCCAGGTCACGGCGAGTGAGTCCTGGGGCTTTCACAGAGCCGCCTTCGGGATTCGAACCCGAGACCTACGCATTACGAGTGCGTTGCTCTGGCCATCTGAGCTAAGGCGGCCTGTCGCACGGACGACACTCCCCTGGGAGCGCGGAGGGCCGTCGGCAACGCCGCCAAGTCTACACAGTCCACGGGGGTGCCCCGTACCGGGATCTCCGCCGGGCGCGGGACGGCGGTGCCCGGGCCGCCCCCCGCGTCCGGGCGG
>NZ_WHPN01000337.1 GCF_009735685.1 Streptomyces lycii
GGGCCGGCGGGAGCTGGCCCTTCAGCGGCCCCCACTCGTTCGGGTCGGGCACACCGGGCGGCAGCATCTGGCGTCGCTTCGGGCCGCCGTGCCCGGACTCCCCCGGCTCCTTCGCGCCGGGCCACGCCTTGGTGACACGCGCCGCCAGCACGAAGTCCTTGCGCAGCGGGTGCCCTTCGAAGTTCTCGGGCAGCAGCAGCGGGGTCAGCCCCGGGTGACCGGTGAAGCCGACGCCGAACATCTCGTGGGTCTCGCGCTCGTGCCAGGCGGCACCGGCGTAGACACCGGTGGCCGTCGGCAGGACGGGCGCGTCGTGCGGCACGGTCGTCCGTACGAGCAGCGCGCGGACGCCGGTGCCCCGGTCCGGGTCCGGCAGCGCGACGAGCCGGGCGGAGACCCGGAACCCGGTGCCGGGTTCGTCCACGGCACTCAGCCAGTCGAAGAACGTGCAGCCCAGCGCGTCGCGGGCGATCTCCAGGGCGAGGACCCAGGACTCGGCGGGAACGTCCACCGTGAGCAGCCCGTACGACTCCTCGGCGGTCGCTCCGGCCCCGAACAGCTCCTGGGCTCCCCCGGGCAGCCAGCCGACGCGCGGCTCGTCCGCCCGGCCCGGCGCGGCCTGCCCGCCGCCCGCCCCGGCACCGGTCCCGGCCTCGGCACTCCCGGCACCTGCCTCGGCCCGGGTCGGCTCCGTGTTGTCCGGTCGGCCCGGTTCGGTCGGCCGGTCCGGTTCGGTCGGCCGGTCCGGCACGTTCCGTCGGCCAGGCTCCTCCGGTCGGCTCGGCTCGGTCGGTCCGGTCACCGGTCGTCGCCCTCCTCGCGGGGCTGCTTCCGTTCAGGGGCGGACTTCCCGGGCGACCGCTCGCGCCCGGCGGCGGACCCACCGGCAGCCGACTCACCACCGGAGTCGGAGCCCGGAGCCGACGCGTCCGAAGCCGGAGCGTCCGGAGCCGACGCGTCCGGAGCCGGGACGTCCGAAGCCGGAGCAGCAGGGGCACCCGAAACCGGTGCCTCCGGCTCCGAAGTCTCCGGAGCCGAAGTGTCCGGAGCCGGAGCATCCGCCGGCGGTGTCTCCGGAGACGTGTTCGCGGCCGTGCCGCCCCCCGAGCGGTCCTCACCGGCGGCCGCTCCGGCCGCCGCCGCAGCCTCGGTGGGCTCCGCCGCCGCGCCACCGGCTTCCGGGCCGCCGCCCCGGGCCTCCCCCGGTGCCTCGACCAGGCCGCTGCGCAGTGCCGCCGTCGAGGCCCGGCCGCCGCCGCCCTTCCCGGTGGCGTACCGGTCGGCGAGCGATTCGCGGGCGATCTGCTCCTGGAGCTTGAGGATGCCCTGGAGCAGCGCCTCGGGCCGCGGCGGGCAGCCCGGGACGTACACGTCGACGGGGATGATCTGGTCGACGCCCTTCGTCACGGAGTACGAGTCCCAGTACGGCCCGCCGCAGTTGGAGCAGGCGCCGAAGGAGATGACGTACTTCGGCTCGGGCATCTGCTCGTACAGCCGCTTCACCGCGGGCGCCATCTTGTCCGTGACGGTGCCGGACACCACCATCAGGTCGGCCTGGCGCGGCCCGGGCGCGAGCGGGATGACACCGAGCCGCATGAAGTCGTGCCGGGCCATGGATGCGGCGATGAACTCGATCGCGCAGCAGGCGAGTCCGAAGTTGAAGACCCAGAGGCTGTAGCGGCGGCCCCAGTTCAGGACCACCTTCATCGGCTCCGGCGCGAGCCGGGACAGCACTCCGAGCCGGCGCGGCTCGGGCAGGTGTTCGGCCGGGCCGGCGGGGGCCGCGGCCGGTGCGGCGTCGGGGGCCGGTGCGGCGCCGGGGGCCGCCTCTCGTGCGGGGTTCACATCCATGTGAGGACGCCCTTCTTCCAGGCGTACAGCAGGCCGACGGCGAGGAAGCCGAGGAAGATGAACATCTCCACCAGCGTGACGCCGCCGAACCCGGGTGCGGCGAAGACCGTCGCCCACGGGAACAGGAAGACCGAGTCCACGGCGAAGACGACATAGAGGAAGGCGTAGACGTAGTAGCGGACCTGGGTGTGCGCCCAGCCCTCCCCCACCGGGTCGACGCCGCACTCGTACGTCAGCAGCTTCTCCGGGGTCGGCACGGCGGGCCGGAGCAGCCGCCCCGCGCCGAACGCCACGGCGACGAAGAGGACTCCGACGACGGCGAGCAGCCCGATGACGGAGTAGTCGGCGAAATAGCCCGCGAGGTGCTGTGTCGCAGGCGGGGCGGATGCCGTGCGTACGGTCGGCTCCAGCACGTCCGCTCTCACTCCCTGACTGCTGTCGTCGGCTGCGGTCGTCTGCCGCACGGTGCCGCGGCGGGACGGCCGCGGTGGTTCGGCGATCTGTACGCACGGGAGTCTAGGCCCTGGCCGTCCCGCTGCCAGCAGGCCGTCCACGGCTCGGTGGGGTTGTCCCCACCCCGCGCCCCCGGCGAACCCCATGGCGCGGGCACCCGGGCTCCGGCAGGCTGTCCCGTATGACCGACAGCACCTTCTTCCGTGACGGCGCCCGGGACGGTACCCGGGACGCCTCCGCGGGTCCGCGCGCGAAGACGGACGCCCCTCCGTTCACGGCTGCGGAGCCGCCGGCCGCCTTCACGGCTGCGGAGGGCCCCGCGTCCCTCCCGGCTGCGGACGGGCCCGCGTCCTCCGCCCCGGCGGACGGCCCCGGGCGCTTCACCTCCACGGACGGCCCCGGGCCCTTCACCTCCGCGGAGGGGCCGGCTGCCTTCACGCCGGCGGACCGTCCCGCGCCCGCGCCCCGGGGCGGAACCGGGCCGGGGACGGAGGCCGGCCCGGGGAGCGGGACAGGTCCGGGGAGCGGGACAGGTCCGGCGACGGGGACCTGGAAAAGTGCCGGGACGGGGACGGGAACCCGGACAGAGACGGGGAAAGGTACGACGACGGGGACGGGGATCGCGGCGGGTATGGGGACGGCAACAGGTACGGGGACCGGGCGGGCGGCCCGGGACGACAGGCCGCTGCCGCGCCCGAGGTTCGCCTTTCCCGGGCAGACCTGGCGGGAGATCGCGCACCTGCTCGCGAACCTGCCGCTGGACATCGCGGGCTTCGTCTACGTCTCGATCTGGCTGTACGCGGGTGTGTTCCTCTCCGTGACCGTGATCGGGCTGCCGCTGCTGGCGCTCGGCCTGCTCGGCGCGCGCCAGTTCGGCAAGCTGGAGCGGGCCCGCGCGCGGGCTCTGCTGGACGTGCGGATCGACGAGCCGAGCCCGATCCGGCACCGCCCGCACGGCGGCTTCTTCCCCTGGCTGTGGACGAGCCTGAAGGACCCGGTCGGCTGGCGGACGGTGCTCTACTCGGTGATCCGGCTGCCGTGGGGCATCCTCACGTTCACCGTCACCTTCGTCTCCCTCTTCGTGGCCTGGCCGGTGCTGCCGTGGACCGCGCGCGGGCTCACCGCGGTGGACCGGGCCCTCGTACGGGGGCTGTTGTCGCCCTCGGACGAGTTGGAGCGGCGGATCGCCGAGCTGGAGACGGACCGCGGCGTGGTCGTCGACACCGCCGCCGCCGATCTGCGCCGCATCGAACGCGACCTGCACGACGGGGCGCAGGCCCGGCTCGTCAACCTGGCCATGGGGCTCGGGCTGGCGAAGGAGAAGCTGCTGGAGGACCCGGAGGCCGCGGCGAGGATGGTCGGCGAGGCGCACGGCGAGGTGAAGATCGCCCTCCAGGAACTGCGCGACCTCGCCCGCGGCATCCACCCCGCGATCCTCACCGACCGCGGACTGGGCCCGGCGCTCTCCGCGCTCTCGGCGCGCTGCACCGTGCCGGTGAACGTGTCCGTGGAACTGGAGGAGCGCCCCGCCGCCGCGATCGAGGGCATCGCCTACTTCACCGTCTCCGAACTGCTCCAGAACATCAGCAAGCACAGCGGGGCGCGACGGGCTTCCGTGGACGTGTGGCGGACCGGGGACCGGCTGCTGCTCCAGGTGGAGGACGACGGCCGGGGCGGCGCGGACCTGTCCGGCGGCACCGGGCTGGCCGGACTGGCGGAGCGGCTGGGCGCGGTGGACGGGCTGTTCGTCCTCGACTCACCGGCCGGCGGGCCGACGTCGGTGACGGCCGAGCTGCCGTGGCGGGCCCGCACCGCGGACTGACCAC
>NZ_WHPN01000338.1:0-2189 GCF_009735685.1 Streptomyces lycii
CGCCGGCGCAGCCCCGGCAGCAGCCCGCGCCCGCCGGCTGGGCCGCGCAGCCGCAGCAGTTCCAGCAGCAGCCGCAGCAGCAGGGATACGCGCAGCAGGTCCCGCCGCAGGGCGGGCCGCAGCAGCACCCCGCGGCCCCGCAGGACGGTCACCGCAACCCGACCGGGTTCCACCAGCTGGCCGTCGGCCGGGTGATGCGCATCGGCCGTGCCCTGGAGAACGAGCTGGTCGTCTCCGACCTCCAGGTCTCGCGCCACCACGCCGAGTTCCGGTCGACGCCCGACGGCCGCTTCGAGATCGTCGACCTCGGCAGCCACAACGGCACCTATGTCAACGGCCAGCCGGTCCGCCAGCAGACCATCGGCCCGAACGACATCGTCGGCGTCGGCCACTCCACCTTCCGCCTGGTCGGCGACCGGCTGGAGGAGTTCGTCGACACCGGCGAGGTCTCCTTCTCCGCCCGGCACCTCACCGTCACGGTCGACGGCGGCAAGCAGATCCTGAAGGATGTCTCCTTCGGCGCCCCGGAGAAGTCGCTCATCGCCGTGATCGGCCCGTCCGGCTCCGGAAAGTCGACCCTGCTGCGCGCGCTGACCGGCTACCGCCCGGCCGACCAGGGTGACGTCCTCTACGACAACCGGAACCTCTACAAGCAGTTCGCCGAGCTGCGGCAGCGCATCGGTCTGGTCCCGCAGGACGACATCCTGCACAAGGAGCTGACCGTCAGCACCGCGCTGAAGTACGCGGCGAAGCTCCGCTTCCCCGGTGACACCGCGGCCGCCGAGCGCGAGGCCCGGATCGACGAGGTGCTGCGCGAGCTGAAGCTCGACATCCACAAGGAGAAGAGGGTCACCTCGCTCTCCGGCGGCCAGCGCAAGCGCGTGTCGGTCGCCCTGGAGCTGCTGACCAAGCCGTCGCTGATCTTCCTGGACGAGCCCACCTCCGGCCTCGACCCGGGCATGGACCGTGACGTGATGCAGTTGCTGCGCGGTCTCGCCGACGACGGCCGCACGGTCCTGGTGGTGACCCACTCGGTGGCCGAGCTGGCGATCTGCGACAAGCTGCTGGTGATGGCGCCGGGCGGCTCCGTGGCCTACTTCGGCCCGCCGGACGAGGCGCTGAACTTCTTCGGCTACACCAGCTGGGCCGACGTCTTCTCGGCCTTCGAGAACTACCGCGACTACGACTGGTCGGGCCGCTGGCGCGGCTCGCAGCACTACCAGATGTACGCCGCCGACCTCGACGCCGTCGCCCCCCAGCAGGCGTACGTCCAGCCGCAGCAGATGCGCCCGCCCAAGCAGCAGAGCTGGGGCTCGCAGCTGTGGACGCTGATGCGCCGCTACGTCTCGGTGATCGCCTCCGACCGGGGCTTCCTCGCGCTGAGCCTGGTGCTGCCCGCCGTGCTCGGCGTGGTGAGCGTGCTGATCCCGGCCGACTACGGGCTGGGGCTCGGCCCGCAGGGCGGCAAACCGCCGTTCTCCAACCGGGACGGCAGCACGATCCTGCTGATCCTCGCCGTCGGAGCGTGCTTCGCGGGCGCCGCGAACTCCGTACGCGAGCTGATCAAGGAGCGGGTGATCTACGAACGGGAGCGGGCGACCGGCCTGTCCCGCTCGGCGTATCTGATGTCGAAGGTCATCGTCCTGGGCCTGCTCACGGTCGTCCAGGGCGGCATCATCAGCGCCATCGGCTTCATCCCCCGGGACCTGCCCGAGGAGGGCGTCCTGCTGGAGGACCTGCCCGGTCTCGAACTGGCGCTGTCCGTCATGGCCCTCGGCTTCACCTCGATGATGTTCGGCCTGATCATCTCCTCGCTGGTGAAGACGGCGGAGAAGACCATGCCGCTGCTGGTCATGTTCGCCATCGTGCAGGTGGTCTTCACCGGCTGCCTGTTCCAGCTCAACGACAAGATCGGCGTGGAGCAGCTGGCCTGGCTGATGCCGTCCCGCTGGGCCGTGTCGGCCGCGGGCTCCACCGCCCAGCTGAACGTGCTGCTGCCCTGGGAGCCCGGGAACCCGGACCCGCTGTGGGACCACGACCTGGGCACCTGGATGCTCGACATGGGCGTACTGCTCGGCATCGGCCTGCTGTGCGGCGTCGTCGTCGCGCGGCTGCTGCGCCGGCACGAGCCGGAGGTCATGCGCAAGTAACCCGGCCGCGGCCCGCGTGCGTGCGGGCGGGCACACGAC
>NZ_WHPN01000338.1:2216-15342 GCF_009735685.1 Streptomyces lycii
CGGCCGGCCGGTACGGCCTCAGCGCCGCTCAGTAGGCCGAGTCCACGTTGTCCATGGAGCCGTACCGGTCGGCGGCGTAGTTGCACGCCGCGACGATGTTGGCGACCGGGTCGTACAGGTCGTGCTCGGTGCCCTCGACGTGGTAGGCGTCGAACGTGGGCTGGATCACCTGGAGGAGACCCTTGGACGGGATGCCGTTCTGGGCGTTGATGTCCCAGTTGTTGATGGCGTACGGGTCACCGCCGGACTCACGGATGATGTTCCGGTGGATGCCCTCGTAGCTGCCGGGTATGCCCTTTTCCTTCATGATGGACATCGCCTCGCGGATCCAGCCGTCGAGGTTGTCCGGGTAGGTGGCCGGAGCGGACTCGCTCTTGGTCTCGCCCCGCTCGGCGGAGCGGTTCGCGGCGGCGTCGCCGGAACGCTCGGACTCGGCCTTCGTCTCGGCCTTCCCGGCGTCGGCCTTGGTGTCGGCCTTGGTGTCGGCCTTCACCTCGGTCTTGGCCTCGCTCTTCCCGGCCGCGGGCGCCTTCGTCTCCTTCAGCGGCGAGAGGGCCTGCACGGTCTTGTCGTCAGCCTTCTGCTGCGCGAAGAGACCGTCGGTCTTCTGGTCGCCCTGCTGGCCCGTGACCTCGGCGCTGTACGCGGCCGGCAGAGCGTGCGTGCTCTGCGGCTCCTCGGACGGGCCCGGGGCGGCCGCGAACACCAGGGAGGCGGCACCCACCGCGGCGAGCCCGGCGGCGGAGAACTTGTGGGGCTTGGTCAGGCGACTGCTGTTACCGGAGAACGTGGGGACGCGCATGTATGTTGCCTCTTTCCATCGCTGGGGCCGCAGTGGCCGGGTGGACAACGGCGTGCGTGAGTTCCCTGAGCGGTAGGGAGGCTCGCCGTTCCGGCGGGGAGCACCACGTTTCGACCTGCGGTGCCGTGCGACGAAAGCCATTGTTAGCGGCGCAAATCGGGCCGGGCAAAGGTGTGACGTACTACCCGGAATCGTGGAAAAGGGGCCACCGGAGAGTCCCGGCGGCCCCATAACGGGTCCAATGTCCGACTGGTCCACTACGTTCTTTCGTAAGTGATCTGGCTCCTATGCCCGGCTTCACAGCGGACGCCCCGGATGATGGCTGCGCGTCATCGCCACATCACGCGGGGTGTGCGGTTCCGGGGCCTCGCGCGAGCGGCCCCCGGGCGGCCTCAGCGGGACAGGATCAGATGGGAGTCGCCGAACTCGTGCCACAGATAGCGCTCCGCCAGCGCGGCCGCGTACCCGCGGACCAGGGCTGCTCTTCCCGCCGGTCCCGCCCTTCCCGCCACGGCCTCCAGCATCAGCAGGTGCGAGGCCTCCGGCTCGTGCAGCCCGGTCAGCAGCCCGTCCACCACGCGCACCCCCCGGCGCGGCGTCACCACCAGGTCCGTCCAGCCCGCCGCGGCCCGCACCACGCCGTCCGTCCCGGCCGCCGACTCCAGGGCCCGCACGGCCGTGGTCCCCACCGCCACGACCCGGCCGCCCGCCGCCCGGGCGGCGTTCACCAGCCACGCCGTCGCCTCCGGCACCGCGAAACGCTCCGGATACGGCGGCTCGTAGGCCTCCGCCGAGGCCACGCCCGTGTGCAGCCTCAGCGGGGCGACCTGCACACCCCGGCTGACCAGCTCCGCGACCAGCTCCGCCGTGAACGGGCGCGCGGCGCTCGGCATCTCGGCGGAGCCGTCCCCCGCGCCCTCCGAGGGGCCGTCCCCCGGCGCCTGCGGGGCGGAGCCCTGCCGTGCCCCGCCGCCGTCCGCCGCGGGGCACGGCACGCGCCCCGGGGGCCCGGGCCGTTCCGCGTACACCGGCCGTTCCGCGAACACCGTCTGGTACGCGGAGAGCGGCTGGTCGCGCTCCGTGTAGCCGTACCGGACCGGCCGGCCGTACCGCTCCATCAGCGCGGGCACCCGCCCGCCCGTCACCCGGCCCCACCACAGCCGCCCGCCCCGCGCGTCCAGCGGCTCCTCCAGCTCCAGCCGCGCCCCTCCGGGCAGCCGCAGCCGGGTGCCCGCCGGGCCGCCCGGGCGCGGACCCGTGCTGCCCGAGCCGTCCGGCACCCGCAGTTCCACCGCCCAGCGGCCGTCGTCACCGCGCGTCGAGAAGTGCACGACCACCGGCTCCCCGAGGCCCCGGTCCCGCACCGCGCGCCCGTCCACCGCCGCCGGCAGCGTGCGGGAGGTGTTCACCACCAGGACGTCCCCCGCCCGCAGCAGCCCCGGCAGCGCGCGGAAGGCGTGGTGCGACACGTCCCCGCCCGGGCCGCTCACCAGCAGCCGTACGGCGTCCCGCGCCGAGCCGGGCCCGCGCTGCTCCGGCGGCACCCGCGCCGACAGCTCGTCCGGCACCCGGAATCCCGGCAGCGGTCCCGCGGCGGCGGGGCTCACCGCGCCGCCGCCGGCCCGGCGGACGTGTAGCGGCCGCTCACCGCCCCCGTCTCCGGCAGCCGCAGCAGCGCGGGCACCACGGTCTCCGGCAGCGGGCGGTCCGCCGCGTCGTCGCCCGGGACCGCGGCGGCGTACAGATCGGTGCGCAGGTCGCCCGGGTCCACCCACCACACGCGCAGCTCCGGCTCCTCCACCGCGAGCACCGCCGACCACTGCTCCAGCGCCGCCTTCGACGCGCCGTAGCCGCCCCAGGTCCGGTACGCCTCCACCGCGGCGTCCGAGCTGACGTTCAGCACCGCCCCCCGCGCCCGGCGCAGCAGCGGCAGCGCCTCCCGCACCAGCCCCAGCGGCGCCACCACATTGGTCTCCAGCGCCGCCCGGAACCCCTCCAGGGACTGCTCCGCCAGCGGCACCAGCGGCTCCGCGCCCAGCGCGCTCGCGTTGTTCACCAGCAGGTCCAGGCCGCCGTCGCCCAGCCCGCGGGCCGCCGTGACCAGCTCCGCGCGGTGCGCCGGGTCCGTCACGTCCCCCGGCAGCGCCACCACCCGGCCCGGCGCCGCCTTCGCCAGCTGCTCCTCCGTCTCCCGCAGCGGCCCCTCGGACCTGGCGTCCAGCACCAGGTCCCAGCCCCGCTCCGCCAGCGCCGCGGCCAGCGCGCGCCCCAGCCCCTTCGACGCACCCGTGACGATCCCGACCGGCATCCCGCTCATCTCCCTTACGAGGCCGCCGGACGCTCCGGCGGCGGCAGCTGGACTGTGCGGCAGCTGCGCTCCGCAGTGACGCCGTCACCGTAGGAAGAGCGCCGCCCCCGCCGCGTCGGGCGCAAGGGCCGCCGGCCCGGGGCACTTCGGCCTAGACCCATCGGCGGAGCAACCGGAGACCCACGGCCCGATACGGCGGGTGCGCGCCGCCGGTACCGTGAGGCCATGACCACCGGCCCCGTTCCCGGATCGGGACTCGCCGCGGTGAGCGCGGCCCTGCTCGCCATGAGCCGGCACCTCGAGGTGCGCGACGTCCTGAAGACGATCGTCGCCTCCGCCCGCGAGCTGCTGGACGCCGAGTACGCCGCCCTCGGCGTACCGGACGACCACGGCGGCTTCGCGCAGTTCGTCGTCGACGGCGTCAGCGACGAGCAGTGGAAGGCCATCGGCCCGCTGCCCCGCCAGCACGGCATCCTCGCCGCGATGCTCCAGGACGCGACCCCGCAGCGGCTCGCCGACGTCCGCCAGGACCCCCGCTTCCAGGGCTGGCCCGGCGCCCACCCGGAGATGGCCGACTTCCTCGGCCTGCCCGTCGCCGACGGCGACGAGGTCCTCGGCGCCCTCTTCCTCGCCAACAAGAGATGCCCCGGGCCGCGGCCCGCGGGCACCTGCGGCTTCACGGCCGACGACGAGGCACTGCTCGGCATCCTCGCCCAGCACGCCGCCATCGCGCTCACCAACGCCCGCCTCTACGAGCGCAGCCGCGAGCTGACCATCGCCGGCGAGCGCGCCCGGCTCGCGCACGAACTGCACGACGCCGTCTCGCAGAAGCTGTTCTCGCTGCGGCTGACCGCGCAGGCCGCGGCCACCCTCGTCCACCGCGACCCGGACCGCGCCAGGGGCGAGCTCCAGCAGGTCGCCGCCCTCGCCGCCGAGGCGGCCGACGAACTGCGCGCCGCCGTCGTCGAGCTGCGCCCCGCGGCCCTGGACGAGGACGGCCTCGTGGCGACCCTGCGCACCCAGGTCCAGGTGCTCGACCGGGCCCACAGCGCCGAGGTCGCCTTCTTCTCCTGCCAGGTCCGCGCCCTGCCCGCGGCCCAGGAGGAAGCCGTGCTGCGGGTCGCGCAGGAAGCGCTGCACAACGCCCTGCGCCACGGGGAACCCGGCCGGGTCGACGTCACGCTCACCCGGCAGGGCCAGAACGTGGTCCTCCGGGTCACCGACGACGGCACCGGATTCGACCCGTCCGCCGTCCGCCGGGCCGGCCGGCACCTGGGACTGGTCTCCATGCGGGACCGGGCGAACGGAGTGGGCGGCCGGCTCGTCGTGGAATCGGCCCCCGGCAAGGGCACCGTGATCGAGATGGAGGTCCCCGGTGGAGCGGCGTAACGGCGGCACGGGCCCGGCCATCCGGGTCCTCCTGGTGGACGACCACCAAGTGGTACGGCGCGGTCTGCGCACCTTCCTGGAGGTCCAGGAGGACATCGAGGTCGTCGGGGAGGCGGCCGACGGGGACGAGGGCATCGCCCGCGCCGAGGAACTGCGCCCCGACGTCGTCCTGATGGACGTCAAGATGCCCGGCACCGACGGCATCGAGGCGCTGCGCAAACTGCGGGAGCTGGAGAACCCGGCCCGGGTCCTCGTCGTCACCAGCTTCACCGAGCAGCGCACCGTCGTGCCCGCCCTGCGCGCGGGCGCCTCCGGATACGTCTACAAGGACGTCGACCCCGACGCCCTCGCCGGAGCCATCCGCTCCGTGCACGCCGGGCACGTCCTGCTCCAGCCCGAGGTCGCCGGGGCACTGCTCTCCCAGGAGGACGACCGGGCCGGGCAGGGGCGCGGCGGCACCCTCACCGACCGGGAACGCGAGGTGCTGGGGCTGATCGCGGACGGCCGGTCCAACCGGGAGATCGCCCGGGCGCTGGTCCTCTCCGAGAAGACCGTCAAGACGCACGTGTCCAACATCCTGATGAAGCTCGACGTCGCGGACCGCACCCAGGCCGCCCTCTGGGCCGTCCGGCACGGGGCGACCGGCTGATCAAGGCGGCGCGCCCGGCACGCTGCGAGATCCTTTCGGACATTGGCCCGAACGGGGGCATCTGTCCGTTCGGCCGTGCCGTCAGCGGTCCGCGGGCGTTCACCCCTGTGTGATCCCGCAGCCGGGGTCAACGAGTGACTCAGGAGAAGGAAGAAGACTCCCCATGAAGACTCCCAAGAAGGCCGCCCTCGTCATCGCCGCCGCCGGTGCCATCGTGGGCGCCGGTTCCGGTGCCGCCATCGCCCACGGCGATGCCTCCGCGGAAGGCGCGGCCGTCGGTTCGCCGGGGGTCATCTCCGGCAACGTCGTCCAGGTCCCGATCGCCGGGCCCTTCAACGTCTGCGGCAACACCGTCAACGTCGTCGGCCTGCTGAACCCGGCCTTCGGCAACGAGTGCGTCAACAAGTGACTCGCACGCCGAGCGCCTGACCCGCGAAGGCCCCGCGGACCACACGGTCCGCGGGGCCTTCGCCCGTCAGCTGCGCTCCCGCTCCTCAACCCAGGCGTTGTACGCCGCCACCTGCGCCCGCCGGGCCGTCCGCTCCACCGGACGCAGCGCCTCCGCCCGCGCCGCGATCTGCGACGCGCTCACCGCGCTGCCGTGCTCCCCGCCGTCACCACCGGTGCCGTCCCCGCCGTACGCGATCGCCACCAGGGCACCCACCCGGCGCGCCAGCTCCAGCACCCGGACGGCCCGCGGCGGATAGCCCGGTGCCAGCACCTCCGAGCCGGCCTCCGCCCGCGCCCGGTACGCCTCCAGAGCCGCCCGGGCCGCCGGGCCGGCCCCGGACACGTCGAGCCGGGCCAGCAGCTCCGTCGCGTCCCGCATCGCCTCGGCCAGCTCGCGCTCCGCCTCGCCGAGCGACGGCACGTCCGCGGGCGGTGCCTCCCGCACCGGCAGGCACCGCCACACCACCTCGACATGGAGATCGCCCTCCGGCCCGGCCTCGTGCACCTCCGGCACCAGCCCGAGCGCCGCCCCGGCCACGACGACGGCCTCCTCCGCGGACAGCGCCCGCGCGTTGAACTCCGGCGGACCGCTCAGCCCCAGCGGATGCCCCGGCACCGGCAGCGCCACCCGGAAACCGGTGCCGCCCAGCGCCCGCAGCCGCCCCAGCCCGAGCGACAGCCCCACCGGAGCGGACTCGCCGGGCAGCCCCTCCACCCGGTGCAGGGCGTCGTCGCCGATGATCCGGTGCACGGCGTCATCCGGTGAGACGAGTCCGGCAAGAAGGGCATTTCCCCATGCGGCAAGCCGTCCGGAGCGCGGTTCGTTTCGCATGGGACCAGCCTAAGGACAGGGACCGACAACGTGTGGCGTAGGTTTGCTGAAAGGGGCTGCGCCCACAGGCGCACAGACATCCGACACTGCAATGGGAGACAACGCGCTCATGAGCGATGTACTGGAGCTGGTGGACGTATCCGTGGTCCGCGAGGGCCGGGCTCTGGTGGACCAGGTCTCCTGGTCGGTCGCCGAGGGGGAGCGCTGGGTGATCCTCGGCCCCAACGGCGCCGGCAAGACCACCCTGCTGAACGTCGCCTCCAGCTACCTCTTCCCGACCAGCGGAACCGTCCAGATCCTCGGCGAGAAGCTCGGCGGGGTCGACGTCTTCGAACTCCGCCCGCGGATCGGCATGGCCGGCATCAACATGGTCGACAAGCTCCCGCGCGCGCAGACGGTCCTGCAGACCGTGCTCACCGCCGCCTACGGCATGACCGCCCACTGGCAGGAGAGCTACGAGGCCGTCGACGAGGAGCGCGCCCGGGCCTTCCTCGACCGGCTCGGCATGACGGAGTACCTCGACCGGAAGTTCGGCACCCTCTCCGAGGGCGAGCGCAAGCGGACCCTCATCGCCCGCGCCATGATGACCGACCCGGAACTGCTGCTGCTCGACGAGCCCGCCGCCGGGCTCGACCTCGGCGGCCGCGAGGACCTCGTCCGGCGGCTGGGGAGGCTCGCCCGCGACCCGTACGCACCCTCCATGATCATGGTCACCCACCATGTCGAGGAGATCGCCCCCGGCTTCACCCACGTCCTGATGATCCGTCAGGGCAAGGTGCTCGCCGCCGGGCCGATCGAGCAGGAGCTGAACTCCCGTAACCTCTCCCGCTGCTTCGGGCTGCCGCTGATCGTCGAACAGCACGGGGACCGCTGGACCGCACAAGGACTGCCGCTGGCCTGACGGCCTGCCAAAGCCCTGTTCCCCCGCCGGGCCGCCGCACCTACCATGAACACGTGGATCCATGGGTGTGGTGGCTGATCGCCGCCGTAGGACTGGGCATTCCCCTTGTGCTGACCGCGATGCCCGAATTCGGGATGTTCGCGGTCGGAGCCGTCGCCGCGGCTGTCACCGACGCCTTGTTCGGTGGCGGGACCGTGGCCCAAGTGCTGGTGTTCGTCGCCGTGTCGGTGGCGCTGATCGCCGTCGTACGCCCCGTCGCGGCCCGGAACCGGGCCGCGAAACCCGGGACGGTCACCGGTGTCGCCGCGCTGCCCGGCAAACAGGCCATCGTCCTGGAACGGGTCGACAGCCAGGGCGGCCGCATCAAGCTGGCCGGTGAGGTGTGGTCCGCGCGGACCCTCGATGCCGATCAGGTCTGCGAGAAGGGTCAGCAGGTCGATGTCGTCGAGATCGACGGAGCGACAGCCGTCGTGATGTGACCGGTGACCGGGCCGGTCACGGGGGACACGACGCGGGACGCCACGGACGGATGGTCCCGCGGCCGGAAACTCCCCCTGACGGGCCGTCTTCTGACAGACTGATCATCAAGCAACCGAAGGGGCACGGGGAGCATCCATGGAACCGATCATCATCGTCCTGATCATCCTGGTGGTGCTCGTCTTCATCGCACTGATGAAGACGGTGCAGGTCATCCCGCAGGCCAGCGCGGCCATCGTGGAGCGCTTCGGCCGCTACACCCGCACCCTCAACGCGGGCCTCAACATCGTCGTCCCGTTCATCGACTCGATCCGCAACCGCATCGACCTCCGCGAGCAGGTCGTGCCGTTCCCGCCGCAGCCGGTGATCACGCAGGACAACCTCGTCGTCAACATCGACACCGTCATCTATTACCAGGTCACCGACGCGCGGGCCGCCACGTACGAGGTCGCCAGCTACATCCAGGCGATCGAGCAGCTCACCGTCACCACGCTCCGCAACATCATCGGCGGCATGGACCTGGAGCGCACGCTCACCTCCCGCGAGGAGATCAACGCCGCCCTGCGCGGCGTCCTCGACGAGGCCACCGGCAAGTGGGGCATCCGCGTCAACCGCGTCGAACTCAAGGCCATCGAGCCGCCGACCTCCATCCAGGACTCGATGGAGAAGCAGATGCGGGCCGACCGCGACAAGCGCGCCGCCATCCTCACCGCCGAGGGCATCCGGCAGTCGCAGATCCTCACCGCCGAGGGCGAGAAGCAGTCCGCCATCCTCCGCGCCGAGGGCGAGGCCAAGGCCGCGGCCCTGCGCGCCGAGGGCGAGGCCCAGGCGATCCGCACCGTGTTCGAGTCCATCCACGCCGGAGACCCGGACCAGAAGCTCCTGTCGTACCAGTACCTCCAGATGCTCCCGAAGATCGCGGAGGGCGACGCCAACAAGCTCTGGATCGTCCCCAGCGAGATCGGCGACGCGCTCAAGGGCCTCGGCGGCGCCCTCGGCCAGTTCGGCCCCCTCGCGGGCAACGGCGGCAACGGCGGCGACGGCGACCGGCTGCAGAAGACCACCCCCGCACCGCGCCGGGAACAGCCCCCGCTCGACTGACGCCCCGCCCTCTCCGGCATGATCGGTGCAACACGCACCGATCACCGAGAGGGAGCACGTGGGCATCTGGGAGGCAGTGGCGGTCTTCGCCGCCGGAATCGGTGCCGGAGCCATCAACACCGTCGTGGGCTCCGGCACACTCATCACCTTCCCGGTGCTCCTCGCCACCGGCCTGCCACCCATCACGGCCAACGTGTCCAACAACCTCGGCCTCGTCCCCGGCTCCGTCAGCGGCGCCATCGGCTACCGGCGGGAACTCGACGGGCAGCGGGCCCGGATATTCCGCTTCGGCGCCGTCGCCCTGGTCGGCGGCTTCATCGGCGCCGTCCTGCTGCTCACACTGCCCTCCGAGGCCTTCAACGCGATCGTGCCGGCCCTCATCGCCGTCGCCCTCGTCCTGGTGATCCTCCAGCCCCGGCTCTCCCGGGCCCTCCGGCGCCGGCGCGAACGCGACGGGGGCGAGCACCCCGAGCACGGCGGCCCCCTGCTGCTCCTGGGCCTGCTGCTGGCCAGCGTGTACGGCGGCTACTTCGGCGCCGCCCAGGGCGTCATCTACCTGTCGCTGATGGGCCTCCTGCTCAGCGACGACCTCCAGCGGCTCAACGCCGTCAAGAACGTCCTCGGCGCCCTCGTCAACGGTGTCGCCGCGGCCGTCTTCCTCTTCATCGCCCACTTCGACTGGACCGCGGTGCTGCTCATCGCCGTCGGCTCCGCCATCGGCGGCCAGCTCGGCGCCAAGGTCGGCCGCCGACTCCCGCCCGCGGTGCTGCGCGGCGCCGTCGTGGTCGTCGGCACGGTCGCCGTCGTACGCCTGCTGCTCGGCTGACCGCTCCACGGCCCGCCGGCACTCCACGCGCCGGCGCCGGCCGGAACGGCAACGGGGCCCCGGACACCTCCGGGACCCCGATCCGTACGCCGACCGCCGCCGCGACGGGGCTAGGCGGGCAGCGGCAGCCAGACGGGCAGCGCGCCCGCCCCCTCCGTACGCCCCCCGACCGCCAGCAGCAGCGCGTCCGACGGCGTCGGCTCGAACGGCTTGCTCAGCAGCCGCATGCCCGCCTGCTCCGGCGTCCGGTCCGCCTTCCGGTGATTGTCCTCGGCGCAGGCCGCGACCGTGTTCAGCCAGGTGTCACCACCACCGCGCGAACGCGGCACCACGTGGTCCACGGTCGTCGCCCGGCGCCCGCAGTACGCGCACCGGTGCCGGTCGCGCACCAGCACGCCCCGCCGTGACCACGGAGCCCGTCTTCGGAAGGGCACCCGGACATACCGGCGCAGCCTGATCACCTGCGGTACGGGCACGTCCACCGCCGACGCGCGGACCCGGAGCCCCGGGTGGGCCTGCTCGACCACGGCCTTGTCCTGCAGCACCAGCACCACCGCACGGCGCAGCGTCACCGTGGACAGCGGCTCGAAGCTCGCGTTGAGCACCAGTGTGTTCCGCATCCCGCCCACCTCCCCAGGTCCCTCCCGCGCGTCGACGGGCCGGGATCAACTCTGGCCGGGCCCACCCGTCGCGACAACGCAATTTCGTGCACGGAAGCCGCAGCGCGGATGAACAACGCGTGCGGCCGGACACGGAAACGCCCGCCCCGGCCGCCGTGAGGCGAACGGGACGGGCGCCGACGGGTGACCGGCGGGCGTCAGCCGGCCGGGATCGCGTACTCGCTGACGATGTGGGCCCGGGCCAGGGTGTGGAACCGCAGATTGAAGCCCACCACGGCCGGCGACGCGTCCGCGTCCGGCCCCAGCTTCTCCGTGTCCACGGCGTACACCGTGAAGACATAGCGGTGCGCCGGGTCACCGGGCGGCGGCGCGGCCCCGCCGAAGTCCCGGCTGCCGTAGTCGTTCCGTACGTGGACGGCGCCCTCCGGCAGCCCCTCGAACGCGCCGCTGCCCGCGCCGGTCGGCAGCTCCGTCACCGACGCGGGGATGTCGAACAGCGACCAGTGCCAGAAGCCGCTGCCGGTCGGCGCGTCCGGATCGAAGCACGTCACGGCGAAGCTCCTGGTCTCGGGCGGGAAACCCGACCACCGCAGGTGGGGTGAGAGATCGCCGCCTCCCTTCGCCTGGGCCTCGCCCAGCTCGGCCCCCGGCGCCACATCGTCGCTCACCACGGTGAAGGACGGCACGGGCGGCAGGAAGTCGTGGGGGAGTGGCGGCCGCTTGGAGTCGGTCACGTCGAACCTCCGGATCGGTGGCAGCTACAGCTCAGAGCCTAGAACCAATTCCGCTTGCCGCCGACCTGGGCCAGCCACTGGTTGAGGTAGGCCGTCCAGTCGGTCTCCTGGAACGACGTGAGCCCCACCTGGAACGCGCGGTACGAGTCGCTGCCCTCCGTGAACAGACCCGGCTTCTTGTCCATCTCCAGGATGACGTCCATCTCGTTGTCGTCCGCGACGAACGTCAGCTCGACCTGGTTCAGCCCGCGGTACTGCTGCGGGGCGAAGAACTCGATCTCCTGGTAGAACGGCAGCCGCTGCCGCGTCCCGCGGATGTGGCCGCGCTCCAGGTCAGCGCCCTTGAACCGGAAGCCCAGCGCCCCGAACGCGTCGAGAATCGCCTGCTGCGCCGGCAGCGGGTGGACGTTCACCGGGTCGAGGTCGCCGGAGTCCACGGCCCGCGCGATCTCCAGCTCCGTCGTCACCCCGACGTTCATCCCGGTCAGGTGCCGGCCCAGGAACATCGTGACAGGCGTCTCCCACGGGATCTCCAGAGCGAACGGCACCGCGTGCGCCGCCCCCGGCTGCACCTCGAAGGCACCGCCCAGCCGCTGCTTGTGGAACTCGATGTCCTGCTTGTACTCGTTGTCGCCGCTCTCCACCTCGACCCGGGCCTGGAGACCGACCGACAGCCCCTCGATCTGCTGCGCGACCGAGCCGCCCTGGATGCGCACCTCACCCTGGACGACCCCGCCCGGAACGACGTTCTCCTCGGTCAGCACCGTCTCCACCGAGGCACCGCCGGCACCCATGCTCGCAAGCAGCTTCTTGAAGCCCATACCTTCATCCTCCCCAGACCGAGCCGTCTCGCCGGCTCGCCTTGATCCCTTGACCCTTGGTCCCTACATACGCGGAACGAGCCACTACCGGTTCCAGCGCCCGCCGCGGGCGGCGGTGGACGCACCGCCGTTGCATTACGCTCGGACCACATGCTTCACCATCCCCGGGGGGACTCCCCAGAGCTGCTGACGCAGCCCGACCGTACGCCGCTCCCGCGCGACTTCTTCGACCGCCCTGTGCTGGAGGTGGCCCCCGACCTGCTCGGGCGGACCCTCGTGCGGAACACCCGGCAGGGACCGGTCGAGCTGCGCCTGACGGAGGTCGAGGCGTACAACGGCCGGTCCGACCCGGGGTCGCACGCCTACCGCGGCCGGACGGCCCGCAACGCGTCCATGTTCGGCCCGCCGGGTCACGCGTACGTGTACTTCATCTACGGCATGTGGTTCAGCCTCAACCTGGTCTGCGGCCCCGAGGGAACCGCGAGCGGTGTGCTGCTCCGTGCGGGGGAGGTCCTCACCGGTACGGAGGAGGTGAGGAAGCGCCGCCCGGCCGCGCGCAAGGACACGGAACTGGCGCAGGGCCCCGCCAGGCTGGCCACGGCGCTGGACATCGACCGCACACTCGACGGAACCGACGTCTGCGCCGGCCCGGAGGCGCCGTTCGCCGTACTGGGAGGACTCCCCGCCCCGGCGGACCGGGTGCGCAACGGACCCCGCACGGGCGTGGGCGGTGACGGCGCGGTGCACCCGTGGCGCTTCTGGATCGAGGGCGAACCGACGGTCAGCCGCTACCGGGCCCACGTCCCGCGACGGCGCGGGAAAAGCGGTACCGCCGACGCGACTTGACTCTCACCGGCCGACCGCCTAACGTGGCCCGAGCCGCTGGAGCCGGGCAGGTCTATGTCCGGCAGCGGCAACACCACTACTGCGACGATTCCCCCAGCGGGGTCCTTTTCGGCGTGCCCGAATCCGATCCCCGTGCACTCGATTATGAGCTGCGGGGGAAATCCACTAAAGTAGTGGCCGCGCCGGAAGGTGCAGCACAATCCCTCTCCAACCGGGGGCTGGAATTGCGGATCGGCCGGGAATTCGGGCCGGAAAGCGTCTGGTAAGGTTGGGAACACCGAAGGGAAGCGCCCGGAGGGCCCGGAGGCGGGTTCGAAGGAAGCGTCCGTTCTTTGAGAACTCAACAGCGTGCCAAAAGTCAACGCCAGAT
>NZ_WHPN01000339.1 GCF_009735685.1 Streptomyces lycii
GCCCGGAGAGGCGGCCGGGCGGAGCGGTGCCGGCGGCCCGGGAGATCTGGTGGGCGGAGGTCCCGTACGAGGACGGGCCCGGCTCGAAGGACCGGCCGTGCCTGGTGCTGGCGGTGCGCGGGCGGACGGCGCTGGTCGCGAAGATCACCAGCAGGTACCACGAGGAGCGGCCGGGCGTGCTGGCGCTGCCGCCGGGCTCGGTCGGCGACTCGCGGGACCGGCTGAGCTATCTGGAGACGGACGAGCTGCGGGACGTACCGCTTGCGGAGTTCCGCCGCCGGGTGGGCGAGGTGGACCGGAAGATCTGGTCCCGGGTACGGCATCTGGCCCGCTGAGACACGGGAACGGCCGCGCGGGTACGGCCGCGCGGGTACGGGTGCGCGGGTACGGGTGCGCGGGTACGGGTGCGCGGGTACGGGTGCGCGGGTACGGGTGCGCGGGTACGGGTGCGCGGGTACGGGTGCGCGATCGTCGGGTCACGGGGAGCGGCAGGAAAGGCAAAAGCGGCAGGAGCGGCCGAAACGGCCGCGCGGGCACGGGTGCACGCGTGGGGATGCACGCGTGCGCGGGTGCTCGGGTGCGGGCGCACGGGTGCGCGGGCACGGGTGCGCGGGCACGGGTGCGCGGGCACGGGCACACGGGACACGGGACGCCGGGTGCGCGGGAAACGGGAACGGGGACCGGCCGAGGACACCGGTCCCGAGGCGGCCGCGCGAGCGGAGCCGGCCGCGGACACGGGCCCGGACACGGCTGCGAATCCGGGTGCGGCTGTGGATCCGGACGGGGCTGCGGATCCGGACGCGGCTGTGGATCCGGAAGCCGGCCGCCGCCGGAAACGGACCGCCTCCGCAGCGGACCGCCTCCGGTGCGCCGCGCGGAGGCGGCGCGGCGGAGGCGGTCCGGACATCCCGACGGTGAGGCCCCCGGTGGGGCCGGCCGTCAGGCCCAGAGCTGGCCGTGCAGGGCCTCGACCGCGGCCTCGGTGGACTCGGCCGTGTAGACACCCGTCGAGAGGTACTTCCAGCCGCCGTCGGCGACCACGAAGACGATGTCCGCGCGCTCGCCCGCGGTGACCGCCTTGCGTCCGACGCCGATCGCGGCGTGCAGCGCGGCGCCCGTGGAGACGCCCGCGAAGATGCCCTCCTGCTGGAGCAGCTCGCGGGTGCGGACGACCGCGTCCTCGGAGCCGACGGAGAAGCGGGTGGTGAGGACCGACTCGTCGTACAGCTCGGGCACGAAGCCCTCGTCGAGGTTGCGCAGGCCGTACACGAGGTCGTCGTAGCGCGGCTCGGCGGCGACGATCCTGACGTCGGGCTTCTGCTCGCGGAGGTAGCGGCCGACGCCCATCAGGGTGCCGGTGGTGCCGAGGCCCGCGACGAAGTGGGTGATGGACGGCAGGTCCGCGTAGATCTCCGGGCCGGTGCCGGTGTAGTGCGCGCCGGCGTTCCCGGGGTTGCCGTACTGGTAGAGCATCACCCAGTCCGGGTGTTCCGCGGACAGCTCCTTGGCGACGCGGACGGCGGTGTTGGAGCCGCCCGCCGCCGGGGACGAGATGATCTCCGCTCCCCACATCGCGAGCAGCTCGCGCCGCTCGCTGGAGGTGTTCTCCGGCATCACGCAGACGATGCGGTAGCCCTTGAGCCGGGCCGCCATGGCCAGCGAGATGCCGGTGTTGCCGGAGGTCGGCTCCAGGATGGTGCAGCCGGGGGTGAGCCGGCCGTCCTTCTCGGCCTGCTCGATCATGTGCAGGGCCGGGCGGTCCTTGATCGAGCCGGTGGGGTTGCGGTCCTCCAGCTTCGCCCAGATGCGCACGTCGGGGGCCGGCGAGAGCCGCGGCAGGCGCACCAGAGGGGTGTTGCCCACCGCGGCCAGCGGACTGTCGTACCGCATCAGGCGGCGCCGCCCGCGACGGCCGGGAGGATGGTGACGGTGTCGCCGTCGGACAGCTTGGTCTTGATGCCGTCGATGAAGCGGACGTCCTCGTCGTTGAGATAGACATTGACGAAGCGGCGCAGCTCACCGCCGTCGACCAGGCGCTCGCTGATGCCGGTGTGCCGGGCCTCGAGGTCGGTGATGAGCTCCTCGATGGTGCCTCCGGTGCCTTCGACGGCCTTCTGGCCGTCGGTGTAGGTGCGGAGGATCGTCGGGATGCGAACCTGGATGGACATGGGCGAGGTGCTCCTGTCGGAAGTCGGCGGGAAGTGCGCGGCGGGGCTCAGCGGGGCGTGGCGCCTCGACCGGCCGGGCGTGCTTGCGTCCGGTCGTGCGGCGGGGCTCAGCGGGGACAGATCGCGCTCGCGAGGCGGCACAGGTCGACGTGCAGCCGCGCCACGAGCATGCTGCCCGGGGTCTTGTCGCTCACGTCGTGCACAACCATGGGGCCATCGTATCGATTCCCTGTCCGGGGACCGGGACTGCGTCTCACGGCTCGGACAGACCGTGGACACCGGTGCGTCTGCTGTCGGGTGGTGGCGGGCGGAACCTGCCCCGGGGGCCGCCGCGGCGGCGGCCGGGAGGCGGACGGAAGATCTGATGGGCGGGCTGGTGGGAGGGTCGGCGGGAGATCCGGGGAGGGTCCGGGGGAGGTCCGCGGCGGTCGGAGGAAACGGTCAGGGGGCCGGAACGACCTGGACCTCTTCCTCCGTGATCTCGCCGTCCACGATCCGGAACGAACGGAACTGGAAGGGACCCTCGCCGTTGCCGCACTCGGCGGTGGACACCAGGACGTAGTGGGCACCGGGCTCGTTGGCGTACGAGACGTCGGTGCGCGAGGGGTACGCCTCGGTGGCGGTGTGCGAGTGGTAGATGACCACGGGCTCCTCGTCCCGGTCGTCCATCTCCCGGTACAGCTTGAGCAGGTCGGTCGAGTCGAACTCGTAGAAGGTGGGCGACCGGGCCGCGTTCAGCATCGGGATGTAGCGCTCGGGGCGGCCGGAGCCGACCGGGCCGGCGATCACACCGCACGCCTCGTCCGGGTGGTCGGCGCGGGCGTGCGCCACGATCTTGTCGTGCAGGTCCTGGGTGATGGTCAGCATGGGCCCAGGATATGGCGGCGGATTTTCCGGGCGGCGGGTGGTGGACCATACCGGCCGGATGGTGGGACGGGGCGCCAGGTGCTGGACGGTGCATGCCACGCCCGCGGGCCCGCCGCGCGGCCGCGCGCACCGCGACGCGGCCCAC
>NZ_WHPN01000340.1 GCF_009735685.1 Streptomyces lycii
CGCCCGCCCCGGAGGCCCCCGCCCGCGTCAGAGCCAGCTGGCGTGCAGCGGCTTGCCCTCGGCGTATCCGGCCGCGCTCTGGATGCCGACCACCGCGCGCTCGTGGAACTCCTCCAGGGACCCGGCTCCGGCGTAGGTGCAGGAGCTGCGGACGCCCGCGATGATCGAGTCGATCAGGTCCTCGACACCGGGGCGGGCCGGGTCGAGGAACATCCGGGAGGTGGAGATGCCCTCCTCGAAGAGGCCCTTGCGGGCCCGGTCGTAGGCGGACTCCTCGCTGGTGCGGTTCCGTACGGCGCGGGCGGAGGCCATGCCGTAGCTCTCCTTGTACAGCCGCCCGTCGGCGGACTGCTGGAGGTCGCCGGGGGACTCGTAGGTGCCCGCGAACCAGGAGCCGATCATGACGTTGGAGGCGCCCGCGGCGAGGGCCATCGCCACGTCGCGGGGGTGCCGCACCCCGCCGTCGGCCCAGACGTGCTTCCCCAGCCGGCGCGCCTCGGCGGCGCACTCGACCACGGCGGAGAACTGCGGCCGGCCGACGCCGGTCATCATCCGGGTGGTACACATGGCGCCCGGGCCGACGCCCACCTTCACGATGTCGGCCCCGGCCTCGACCAGGTCGCGCACGCCCTCGGCCGCGACGACGTTGCCCGCGACGACCGGCACCCGCGGGTCGAGGCCGCGGACCGCCCGCAGGGCGCTGATCATGGATTCCTGGTGGCCGTGCGCGGTGTCGACCACCAGGGTGTCGACGCCGGCCTCCAGAAGCGCCTTGGCGCGGCCCGCGACGTCGCCGTTGACGCCGACGGCGGCGGCGACGCGCAGCCGGCCGTCCGCGTCGGTGGCGGGTGTGTAGAGGGTGGCGCGGAGGGCGCCCTTGCGGGTGAGGATGCCGGCGAGCCGGCCGTCCCGGTCGACGGCGGGCGCGAGCTTGCGGTGGGCCGCGTCGAGACGGTTGAAGGCCTCGCGCGGCTCGATGTCGGCGTTGAGCAGCAGCAGCTCGGTGGACATGACCTCGGACAGCTGGGTGAAGCGGTCCACGCCGGTGAGGTCGGACTCGGTGACGACACCGACGGGCCGGCCGTCCTCCACGACGACGCCCGCGCCGTGCGCCCGCTTGTGCAGCAGGGACAGGGCGTCGGCCACGGTGCCCGTGGGGGCGAGGACGATCGGGGTGTCGAGGACGTGGTGCCGCTGTTTGACCCAGCCGATGACCTCGGTGACGACATCCAGCGGGATGTCCTGCGGGATGACGACGAGCCCGCCGCGGCGGGCGACGGTCTCCGCCATCCTGCGGCCGGCGATCGCGGTCATGTTGGCGACCACGAGCGGGATGGTGGTGCCCGTCCCGTCGGGGGACGCGAGGTCCACGCCCTGACGGGAGCCGACCGCGGAACGGCTCGGCACCATGAACACATCGTCGTACGTGAGGTCGTAGGACGGCTTCAGATCATTGAGAAAACGCACGTACTTCAGTGTCCCACGGCGCTGCCCGCACGGCCCCGGGACGATCCCACAGGACCGGCCGGGGCGGCCCGGCGGAAACTCCGAACGGGCGGCCGCCCGCCCGGCCCCCACGAGTGCCGGAGCGGGTCTCCGCCTGCGCCCTCCCGGCTCCCGCCGGCCGTCCGGGGACAGCCGTCGTCCGGGGGGACACCCGCCGGGGCCCACGGCCGGCGGCGGGCCCTACGAGCCGTCCGGGTCCGCGCGGTCCAGGGCCGGGCGCGGCTGCGGGCCGGCCTCGTGCAGCAGGTGGTCGGCGGCGGCCGTGTCCGTGACCAGGCTGGTGACCAGCCCGGAGCGGAGCACCGCGTCGACGGCCTCGGCCTTGCGGCGGCCGCCCGCGATGGCGACGACCTCCGGGATGCGGCGCAGCCGGTCGGCCTCGACGGTGATGCAGCGCTCCCCCAGGTCACGCCCGATGCGGCGGCCGTCGGCGGCGAACAGGTGTGCGGACATCTCGGCGGCGGCGCCCAGCGAGGCGTAGTGGGCACGCTCCTCGGGCGAGAGCATGTCGTGGACCGTGGAGATGCCGGCCTCCCAGGAACCGATGGAGACGGCGGCGACGGTGACCTTGTCGAAATGCTCGAAAGCCCGCGCGATCCCGGTCTGGCTGCGGAGCGCGGCGGCCGTGGTGGCGTCCGGCAGCAGCATCGGCGCATAGATGGGGTAGGCCTCGCCGCCCGCGACGGCCGCGGCACGGCGTACGGCCTCGACGGAGCCGCGCTCGGCGGTGCCCGCGTCGTACACCCCGGTCAGCTGGACCACGGTGCAGGGCGGCAGCTTGTCGAGGGCGGCCGCCATGTGGATGGTCGAGCGGCCCCAGGCCAGTCCCAGCACGTCGCCCTCGGTGACCAGCTCGCCGAGCAGGTCGGCCGCGACCTCGCCGAGGTTCTCCGGGTCGACGCCGTCGTCCTCCGCGTCGGTGGGCGACTCGACCACCACGGCGTGCCGCAGTCCGTAGCGGGCGCGCAGCGCGTCGGAGCGCTCCGCGTCCAGCTCGGCGGGCACCCGGATCTCGATTCGTACGAGGTCGCGCTCCAGCGCGGTCTCCAGGACCCGGGCGACCTTGAAGCGGCTGACGCCGAACTCCTCGGCGATCTGGATCTTGGATTTTCCCTCGAGGTAGAAGCGGCGGGCCATGGCCGCCGCCTGCACCAGCTCAGCGGGTCCCATCCGCATGGCTGAACGGCCCGTCGACACCGCGATCTCCTCACTGTTCCGCTGTTCTGCTGTCGCGCCGGGTCCCGCCCCGGGGGCCCGCCGCTCATCCTGTCAGACTCCGCGGCCGCCCAGCGGCCGCAGGCGCTGAGCGCCGACCGAGAGTTCACCGGAGTTCACCGAACGGTGCCCCCGCACGGCCGGATCAGTGCCCGCAGGCCCATCCGGCGGCCGCGATGGTCTCGGTGGCCTGGTTGCGCAGGGAGCGCACCGCCGCCGCCGGGTCGTCCGTGCCGTAGACGGCGGAACCGGCGACGAACACGTCGGCACCGGCCTCCGCGCAGCGCTCGATGGTGCTCGCCGAGACCCCTCCGTCGACCTGGAGCCACAGCTCCAGGCCGTGCTTGGAGATCAGCTCCCGGGTGCGGCGGATCTTGGGCAGCATGATGTCGAGGAACGCCTGCCCGCCGAAGCCCGGCTCGACCGTCATGACCAGCAGCATGTCCAGCTCGGGCAGCAGGTCCTCGTACGGCTCGATCGGGGTGGCCGGCTTGAGCGCCATCGACGCCCTGCCTCCCTTGGCCCGGATCTCACGGGCGAGCCGGACCGGAGCGGCGGCGGCCTCGGCGTGGAAGGTGACCGAACCGGCCCCGGCCTCCACATAGGCCGGCGCCCAGCGGTCCGGCTCCTCGATCATCAGATGGCAGTCCAGCGGGGTCTCCGACGCCTTCGCCAGCGACTCGACCACCGGCACACCGAGGGTGAGGTTCGGGACGAAGTGGTTGTCCATCACGTCGACATGGAGCCAGTCGGCGCCCTCGACGGCCTTCGCTTCCTCCGCGAGGCGGGAGAAGTCGGCGGAGAGAATGCTGGGGTTGATCTGCACGGCCATGGGGACAGCCTGCCATGCCGGGCGGCGGTCCGCCGACGCCGTTTTCCGGCATTCCATGACCGTACGGCCCCAACCGCCCGTGATCATTGTCCGAGAACGGCTCCCTCCGGGCGGCCCCCGGGAGGAGGCGCGGCCCGGCGGCCGGTCCGCCCCCGGGCAGGGGGTCTTTCACCGAGCGCTTAAGAAGCTGGTTCCGGTCGCGGCCCCTCCCTAGCGTTCCTCTCGGGCGACGCCGACTTCCGCTCCGAGCCCGGCCGGTCCGGCTGTGTCCGGCGGCCGGGAGAAGAGCCGACAGAACGGGGTGGCAAGGGCGTGGACCGGAACTGCACGATCCAGCAGCACGGGCAGCGGAACGGCCAGGGGCACGGGCGGCACGGGCCGGAGCACCGGCCGGAGCACGCGCCGGAGCAGGAGCAGGGGAACGGGAGGGGGAACGGGCGGCACGGGCAGGAGTACGGGCTCACGGCCGCCCAGCTCTCCGTCTGGTACGGGCAGCGGCTGGCCCCCGACAGTCCCGGCTACCAGACCGCCGAGTATCTGGAGATCACCGGAGACCTCGACCCGGACCTCTTCGCCCGGGCGCTGCGCCGGGCCCTGAGCGAGACGGAGTCCTTCCACGTCCGCTTCACCCAGGGCGCCGACGGCACGGTCCGCCAACGCGTCGACGTCTCCCGGGACTGGCCGCTGCACATCGTGGACGTGAGCCACGAGGCGGATCCGCGGGCCGCCGCCGAGCGCTGGATGTGGGAGGAGCTGCGCCGGCCCGGCGGGCTCGCGCGCCCGCTGTTCACCGAGGCGCTGTTCCGGGAGGCCCCGGACCGGTACCTCTGGTACCAGCGCGCCCACCACATCGCCGTCGACGGACTCAGCGGCTCCGTCATCGCGAACAGGGTGGCGCAGGTCTACAACGCGCTGCTGCGCGGCGGTTCCCCGGACATCGGCGACGGCGCCCTCGCGCCGTTCGAGGTGCTGGTGGCCGCCGACGCCGCGTACCGCGCCGGTGACGCCCTCCCGGCCGACGCCGCGTTCTGGCGGGAGGCCCTCGCGGGGCGGCCGGAGGCGGTCACCCTCGGCGGCCGCCGTCCGGACCGCAACCTGCTGCCCCACATCCGGCACGTCGAGCGGCTCGGAGCCGCCGAGGTCGCCGGGCTGAAGACGGCGGCACGCGGATTCCGCACGAGCCTGTCCGGGCTGGTGATCGCGGCCACCGCGGCCTGTCTGCACCGGATGACGGGCGCCGAGGACATCGTCCTGGGCATGCCCGCCCCCGGCCGGACCGGGGCCGCCCGGAAGGCCGTCCCCGGGATGACGTCCAACATCCTCCCCATCCGGTTCTCCCTGCGTCCCGGGACGACCCTGGAAGAGCTGTTCCGCCAGGTGTCGGAAGCCGTCCGCGGCGCCATGCGCCACCAGCGCTACCGCTACGAGGACATCGCCCGGGACCAGCGTGCCGCCGACACCGGAGCGCTCTTCGGGCCGGTCGTGAACGTCCTGTCGTTCGGCTACGGGGCGGGGTTCGGGGACTGCGCCGTCACCCCGCACAGCCTGTCGGCGGGGCCGGTCGACGACCTCGCCGTCAACGTCTACGACCGGGCGCACGACGGCAGTGTGGAACTGGCCTTCGACGCCAACCCCGCCTCGTACACGGCGGAGGCCAACGCGGCCAACGCCCGCCGGTTCCGTTCCCTGCTGCACTGGATGGCCGGCGCGTCACCCGGCGACCGGATCGGGCAGGCCGAGCTGCTCCTCCCACAGGAGCGGGAGGCGCTGCTCGGCGGCGCGGGCACGGAGGCCCGCCGCCGGCCGCCGGAGACCCGGACCCTGGTGGACTTGTTCCAGGCGCGGGCGGCGCGCTCGGCCGGGGCGGTCGCCGTGGTCTTCGGCGACGAGGAGCTGACGTACGGGGAACTGAACCGGCGGGCCAACCGGCTCGCACGCTCACTCACCGGACACGGCGTGGGCCCCGAGGACCGCGTGGGCGTCGCCCTCCCCCGCTCCGCCGAACTCGTCGTCGCCCTCCTCGCCGTCCTCAAAGCAGGCGCCGCCTACGTCCCCCTCGACCCCG
>NZ_WHPN01000341.1:0-818 GCF_009735685.1 Streptomyces lycii
GTCGTGGCCCCCGCCGCGGCCGCCGTGCGCCGGGCGGAAGCTGACGCCACGGGGTCGGACGGCTCCGCAGCGCCGAACGTCGCGCACCCGGGGTTCCCGGGCCCGCCCGATGCGCGACAATGGACTCCCGTGAGCCCTCTCCCGCACCAGCCCGGCCCCGGCTCCGGGATCCCCGCCGCCCCCGCCCGCGTCGTCCTGCTGACCGGACCGTCCGGCTCCGGAAAGTCCTCCCTCGCCGCCCGCACCGGTCTGCCCGTGCTGCACCTCGACGACTTCTACCGGGAGCACGACGACCCCGCCCTGCCCACGCTGCCCGACGGCACGGGCACCGACTGGGACTCCCCGGGCTCGTGGGACGCGGAGGCGGCCCTCGCCGCGATCACGGATCTGTGCCGCACCGGGCGCACGTCCGTCCCCGTGTACGACATCGCGACCAGTTCGCGGGTCGGCGAGGAGGCGCTGGATCTGTGCGGCGAGCGGCTGTTCGTCGCCGAGGGCATCTTCGCCGCCGACATCGTGCGCGGCTGCCGCTCGGCCGGGCTGCTGGCGGACGCGCTGTGCCTGCGCGGCAGGCCCTCGACCACCTTCCGGCGGCGGCTGCTGCGGGATCTGCGGGAGGGCCGCAAGTCGGTGTCCGTACTGGTGCGGCGCGGCTGGCGGCTGATGCGCGACGAGCGGACGATCGTGGCCCGGCAGTCGGCGCTCGGCGCGCACCCGTGCGGCGGCGACGAGGCGCTGGTCCGGATCGCGGCGGCGGGCGCGGTCCGGCGCCCCGCGGCAGCGCCGGCCTGAGCCCCTCGGGCACAACGAGAAGCGGG
>NZ_WHPN01000341.1:841-5795 GCF_009735685.1 Streptomyces lycii
CCCGCTTCTCGTTCCGCCGGCCCCCGCCGGCGGCCCCCGTTCACCTGCCCGTCCCCCGACAGGCAGGCCGCTCCCCCGTGTTCCCCCCGGGCGGCCCGTGCCGCCCGCTTCTCAGGCGACCAGTTCGCCGAAGGACTCCTGCTGGTCCCTCCCGAAGCTGAGCGCCTCGTCCTCGCGCAGCCGGCGCAGTGAGCGCCAGATGCTGCTCTTGACCGTGCCGACACTGATGTTGAGTATGTCCGCGATCTCCGGGTCGGTCCGGCCCTCGTAGTAGCGCAGGACCAGCATCGTCCGCTGGAGTTCGGGAAGCCGGGACAGCGCCTGCCAGAGCACGGCGCGCAGCTCGGTGCCGCGCATCGCGTCCAGGTCGGCCGGGGTCTCCGGCAGTTCCTCGGTCGGGTACTCGTTGAGCTTGCGCCGGCGCCAGGCGCTGATGTGCAGATTCGTCATCGTGCGCCGCATGTAGCCGCCGACCGCGGCCTTGTCGCTGATCCGGTGCCAGGCGCGGTAGGTCGAGAACAGCGCGCTCTGCAGCAGGTCCTCGGCCTCGTAGCGGTCCCCGGTCAGGTGGTAGGCCGTCGCGTACAGGGAGGCGCGGCGTTCCTGTACGTAGGCGGTGAACTCCGCCTCGGACAGTCCGTCCCGCTCCCCCCGCTCCTCCCCGTACGCCCCGGTCCGGTGGGAGGAGGCGCCCCCGTGACCCCCGTCGTCGCCTCCCGCCACCGCGTCGATCGCCACACTGTGCAGCGACTGCTGACGCTGACGCCCGGCGCCGCGAGCGCACCCCCGCCCGCTCACGGCACCGGACTTCTCTCCGCTCCACCCGGCCGTGTGCAGGCGCGTGACAACTGCGCTGGTGGTTCCGGTGTGCAGTGTGCTCATCTCGCGCCCCCCGTCGGTGGAGCCTGCTTGCCTCCGCTTGCGCCGGGCCGCCGCTCTCCTGCCCGGTGCACAACAGACTGCCGGGGCAGTTTCATCACGGTGTCTGCCGACTGTCACAGGCCTGTCACAGGGGGCTCCGCACCGGCGGAACGGACCCGCCGCGGACCCTCCGCGGACCCGGAGCGGAATCCCGAATTCTTCGGCGGTCGAACTATCGGCCCTCCGTGGGCCAGAATGACCACCGTGCCTTTCCTGTTGCTGATCGAGGACGATGACGCCATCCGAACGGCCCTCGAACTCTCCCTGTCTCGCCAGGGCCACCAAGTGGTGGCCGCGGCGACGGGCGAGGACGGCCTGAAACTGCTGCGCGAGCAGCGGCCGGATCTGATTGTGCTGGACGTGATGCTGCCGGGCATCGACGGATTCGAGGTGTGCCGCCGGATCAGACGCACCGACCAGTTGCCCATCATTCTGCTGACCGCGCGCAGCGACGACATCGACGTGGTGGTGGGGCTGGAGTCCGGCGCCGACGACTACGTCCTGAAGCCCGTGCAGCCACGGGTGCTCGACGCGCGTATCCGTGCGGTGCTGCGGCGCGGCGAACGGGAGGCGAACGACGCCGCGGTGTTCGGCAGCCTGGTCATCGACCGGTCCGCCATGACCGTCACCAAGAACGGCGAGGACCTCCAGCTCACCCCGACCGAGCTGCGGCTGCTGCTGGAGCTGAGCCGGCGCCCGGGGCAGGCCCTGTCCCGGCAGCAGTTGCTGCGCCTGGTGTGGGAGCACGACTACCTGGGCGACTCGCGGCTGGTCGACGCCTGTGTGCAGCGGCTGCGCGCCAAGGTCGAGGACGTGCCGTCCTCACCGACCCTGATCCGTACGGTCCGGGGTGTCGGCTACCGGCTGGACACCCCGCAGTGACCGACTCCCCCGGCCGGGTCCGCGGCTGGGCCTCGGGGCTGCTGCGGCTGACGAGCCTGCGGCTGCGGCTCGTGGTGGTCTTCGCCCTGGTCGCCCTGACCGCCGCCGTCTCGGCGTCCGGCATCGCGTACTGGCTGAACCGCGACGCGGTGCTCACCAGGACGCAGAACGCCGCCCTGAACGACTTCCGGCAGTCCCTGGCCGACCATGTGCGCGCGCTGCCCATGCGGCCGCCCTGCGACCAGCTGAGGGCGGCCGCCGAGGGGATGGCGGAGAACACCACGCAGCGCTATCAGGTCGTCCTGGTCGACCGGGAGCGCGACGGCGGCGAGTGCGCGGCGCCGTCCGACGTGGACAGCTTCACGATGGCCTCGGTCCCCCGGTCGCTGCGCACGGCCGTGGACGAGCGCCGCCCGGCCGACGAGGGCGACGGGCTGCCGTACCACCTCTACTGGCAGCGGGTCACGCTCGACGGCGAGCCGTTCCTGGTCGGCGGGGCCAAGGTGATCGGCGGCGGGCCGACCGGCTACATGCTCAAGTCGCTGGCGTCCGAGCGGGACGACCTCAACTCGCTGGCCTGGTCGCTGGGCATCGCCACGGCGCTCGCGCTGGTCGGTTCGGCGCTGCTCGCGCAGGCCGCGGCCTCCACCGTGCTGCGGCCGGTGCAGCGGCTGGGTGACGCCGCGCGGCGGCTCGGCGAGGGCAAGCTGGACACCCGGCTGCGGGTCTCGGGCACGGACGAACTGGCGGAGCTGTCCCGCACCTTCAACGCGGCGGCGGCATCGCTGGAGAAGCGGGTGGAGGAGCTGAGCGGGCGCGAGGAGGCCAGCCGCCGCTTCGTCGCCGACATGTCGCACGAGCTGCGCACCCCGCTCACGGCGATCACCGCGATGACGGAGGTCCTGGAGGACGAGGCCGACAACCTCGACCCGATGATCGAGCCCGCCGTGCGGATGGTCGTCACCGAGACCCGGCGGCTCGGCGACCTGGTGGAGAACCTCATGGAGGTCACCCGGTTCGACGCGGGCACGGCGCGGCTGGTGCTGGACGACGTGGACGTCGCCGACATGGTGACGGCCTGCATCGACGCCCGCGCCTGGCTGGACGCGGTGGAGCTGGACGCCGAGCGGGGGTTCGTCGCCCGGCTCGACCCGCGCCGGCTCGACGTCATCCTGGCGAATCTGATCGGCAACGCGCTCAAGCACGGCGGCTCGCCGGTACGGGTCTCGGTGCGGCACGACGACGCGTGGCTGACGATCGAGGTCAAGGACCACGGGCCGGGCATCCCGGAAGAGGTGCTTCCGCACGTCTTCGACCGTTTCTACAAGGCGAGCGCGTCCCGGCCGCGTTCGGAGGGCAGCGGGCTCGGGCTCTCCATCGCCGTGGAGAACGCGCACATCCACGGCGGCAGCATCACCGCCGCCAACGCCTCGGAGGGCGGCGCGGTCTTCACGCTGCGGCTCCCCGTGGACGCGGCGCCGCAGGAGCCGGACGAGCACGAACAGGACCACGAGTGATACGCACCACCGCCTCCGGCACCGGCCTCCGCACCGGCTGCACCGGCCCCACCGGTCGCGTCCGGCGCTCCCGGCGCGGCCGTCGCGGCCTCGTCGTCCGCCGGATGCTGGCGATCGCCCTGGCCTCCGCCGCGCTGCCGTTCGCCGCCGGCTGCGGCATCCGCGGCACCTCCGTCCCCGTCGACGCGGGCCCCGCGCCCTCCCGCTCGTCCTGCGCGACATCCGGCTACCGCAGCCCGGTTCCCGACTCGCCGCGCGAGCGCTCCGCCAACGTGTATCTGGTCTGCGGCAGCCGGCTGGTTCCGGTGGAGCGGCTGCTGCGGCCGACGGGCGGGGACCCGGACGAGGAGGGGCTGGGGTTCGCCCGCGCCCTGCTCGCGGAGCTCCAGTCGCAGCCGACCGGCGGGGAGGCGCAGAGCGGCTTCGCCACCGAGGTGCCGGACGGGCTGCGGATCGAGGGGGCCCGCGAGGACGACCCGGCCGGTGTGCTGCGGCTGAGCGCCGATCCCGCCGACCTGCCGCCGTACGCACTGGCCCAGCTCGTGTGCACGTACTCCGCGACGGCGGCGGCGGGCGACGAGCGCTCGGTGCTCCTCGGCGGGCCGGACGGCGAGCCGCCCGGGCGCTATCCCTGCACGGACGAGTTGCGCGCGCGGCCCGGTTCCGTGCGCCCTGCGGAGACCGGCACCCCGGCCGCGTGACCCCGCAGGCGGCGCGGCACGTGCTGTGACAGGCGCAACACCCCCCGACGGTGCCGACGGGCGGAACCACCACACGCCCCCCGTGCGTCCTTGCTCGCGTGCAGCGTCATGGTTGCGGCGCACGTGCCGCCTTCCGCCTCCGCGCGACGGGACTCCTACTCCTGGTCGCACATCTGCTGTACGTGGGCTGGGTCTCGCTGCGCCCGCCCACGGTGCCCTGGGTGACCGCCTCGAACCTGCGGCCCCTGGCCACCATCCGGGCCGAGCTGGCGCTCGGCGTCTGGCCCGCCGTCCAGCATCTCGGCGGCACCCTGCTGCTGCTCGCCCCGCTCGGTGTCCTGCTGCCGTGGGCGACCGGGCGGCTCGGCGGCTCCCTGCTGGGGTCGCTCGCCCGGACGGTCTTCGCGGGGGTCATGGTCTCGCTCGGTGTCGCCCTGCTGCGGACGAGCCTCTCCGGCCGCACCCTCGACGTGGACTCGCTGATGCTGCACGCCACGGGCGTGGCCCTGGCACATCTGACGCTGGTGCCCGCGCTCCGGGCCTG
This sequence comes from Streptomyces lycii, assembly GCF_009735685.1. Classification (GTDB taxonomy): domain Bacteria; phylum Actinomycetota; class Actinomycetes; order Streptomycetales; family Streptomycetaceae; genus Streptomyces; species Streptomyces lycii. The sequence goes on from NZ_WHPN01000341.1 coordinate 5,407, forward strand.
GCTGCGGCGGCACAGCGAGCGGCCCGGCACGGCCGCGCCGGGCGGGACACAGCGCCGGGAGGTCCGGCCGGCGGAGCCGGCTCAGGGGTCGCCCCCGACGATTTCCAGGGTCCGCACCGTCCCATAGAGGGATGCTTTGCACCTTTCGTGCGCATACCGTCGAATTGTCGGGTCACGATCCCGGCGTCCGCGCGAGACGACGCACGAAGGAGATTCGTCATGAGCGCTCTGGTCCGCCCCCGCGACGACCGCGTGATCGGTGGTGTCTGCGCAGCGCTGGCACGGCGCTTCGGGCTCCCCCCGACCACCGTGCGCGTGGCCTTCCTGGCCTCGTGCCTGCTGCCGGGGCCGCAGTTCCTGCTGTATCTGGCGCTGTGGGTGCTGCTGCC
>NZ_WHPN01000342.1:0-8273 GCF_009735685.1 Streptomyces lycii
CCCGGCGCCTTGGTCTCCTTGCCGACGGTGGCCGCGCGGGCGGCGGTGTCCGGGTCCGGGGTGCCGGCCGCTGTCGCGCGTTCGCCGGCTGCGGCGCGTGCGCCCGTTGTCGTGCGTGTGTCGGCTGCCGCGCGTGCGTCCGTCGTCGCGCGTGCGTCCGCTGCGGCGGTGCCGTCCGCCTCGGTGCTCTTCGCGCGGGCGGGCCGGCGTGCCGTCGTCTTACGGGCACGGGCCGCGCGCGGAGTGCGGGGTTCCGCGGTGCCGGTGTCACCGGCCGGTGCCGCGGCGGCCTCACCGGCCGGGCCGCCGCCGTCGCCGGTGCCCGGGGTTTTGGGGGACCCGGGCGCGGCGCCGGCCGGGCGGGTCCGGCGGGCGGCCCGCTTGCGGGGGGCGGGTTCCGGGCTGTGCGCGCCGTCTTCGTCGCGGGGGCCGGGCAGGGCGTCGTCGGAGGGGTGCCGGGACGGCGGGCGGGGGGTCACGAGTGAGTCCTCCTCGGAGGAACGTGAAGGGAATGGGACAGGGGGAAACGCGGGGTGCCGCCGCCGCACACGGCGCGGCGGACACCGGAAGAACCGTTCATGCCGGTCATGCCGACGGGCCCCGGCGATCGGGCACCGAGCGCACCGGACCGCCGGAACGGTCGCGGCGGCCGGAGCGGTCGGCAGGGTCGGAGCGGCCGGAACGGTCGGCAAGGTCGGAGCGGTTGGGACGGTCGGCAGGGGCGGAGCGGCCGGGACGGTCGGCGGGATCGGCAGGGCCGGCAAAATCGGCGGAGGCAGAGCGGTCGGAGCGGTCGGAGCGACCCGGGCGGTCCGGTGTCGGACGTCCGTCCGCCGCCCCCGCCGTCTCCTCGGCGCTGCCCGCCAGCCGGCGGATGGCGGCCATCGGGACCGGCAGCCAGTCCGGCCGGTGCCGGGCCTCGTACAGCACCTCGTAGACGGCCTTGTCGGTCTCGTACGCCCGCAGCAGCTCGGGTTCGTCGCGCGGGTCGGTCCCCGCCGCCTCCGCGTAACCGTCGCAGTAGGCGGCGCGGCTGAGCAGCGACCACTGCTGGGCCCAGCGGGAGGTGTCCGGCGCCGGATGGTGGGTGCGGGCGGCGTAGTCGAACGAGCGGAGCATCCCGGCGATGTCCCGGGCCACCGGCTGGAGGCGGCGGCGCTCGCTGATCGGGCGGGCGGGTTCCCCCTCGAAGTCGATGAGCGCCCAGCGGCCGTCGTGCGCCGTGCGCAGCGACTGGCCCAGGTGCAGGTCGCCGTGTATCCGCTGGGCGTGCCAGGTGCGGCCGCGGCGGCCGAGGGCGGCGAAGTCGTCGAACGCGGTGCGCAGCCGCTCGCGGTACGGGCGCAGCGCGGGCACCGCGGCGGCCGCGGCCTCCAGCCGGTCCGTCATCCCCTGCGCGATCAGCTCGGTCTGCTGTCCGCGGAGCACGGCGGTCGGCAGCGCGGCCGCCAGCGCGGTGTGCACCTCCGCGGTGGCCCGGCCCAGCGCCCGCGCGGCACCGGTGAAGTCGGCCCGTACGGAGAGGGAGTTCATGGCGAGCTGCCAGCCGTCGGCGGAGCCGGGCAGGAACGGCTGGAGGATGCCGAGGGTCAGCGGACCGCCGTCCGGGTCGTCGTCGGCGGGAGCCGTGCCGAGCCCGGCGCCGGCGGCGGCCTCGACGGCGGGTTCGGCCTCGAACCAGGCCGTGGGATGCGGCACCCGGTCGCAGCCCGCGCCGGCGAGGGCCAGCGGCAGCTCCAGATCCGGGTTGACGCCGGTGCCGATGCGCCGGAAGACCTTGAGGATGTACGCGTCGCCGTAGACCACGGAGGAGTTGGACTGCTCGGCGGTGATCAGCCGGGGGGTGAGGCCGGAGCCGATGGAGGTGCCCGGGGCGCGGGTGAAGCGCAGCCCGCCGAGCCGGCCGGGCACCCGCAGCCGCTCCAGCAGGAGCCCGGCGAGCCGCGGGTCGTGCAAAGCCTCGTAGACGGTGCGGCCGTGCAGCGGGCCGCCGGTGGGGCGGCCGATGAGGGCGTGCGCCAGATGCGGGGGGAGGGAGGCGCGGATGCCGAGGAGGAGTTGGTAGCAGTCGGCCGCGGGGCCTCCGCGCGCTCCCGGCCGGGACGCCGGGCCGTCCTGTTCGGCGCGTACGAGCAGATGGAGCAGCCCGGGGGTGGCGCCGCCGGCCGAGGGGGGCAGCAGCTCGGTGGCGGAGACCAGCGAGAAACCGGTGATGGGGCTGCCCTTGCCGGCGAACCAGCGCTGCCGGGGCAGCCACTCGCGCAGCAGCGGCACCAGCGAGGGAAGCAGCGCTCGGGTGGGTGCGGCGGCCTGCGGCGCCGGTCGTCCCGGTCCCGGTCCGGCCTCCGCGGCGTGCGGGACCGTGGTGCCCGCGCGGGCCGCGGCGAGCGGGTTGGCGCGGATCGAGCCCTCCGACATGGCGTCGCGTCCTTTCCCCGGGCACACCACAGATGCTCGTAAGTGTCCCGGATTGCGGCATTTGCTTCCGGGCGGTGCGGGACGTGTCGGGTGAGGATCGTCCGAACGGTTAAGGCGATTGGCCTATCTGCTGCGCGGACGGGGACTTTCGGGGCCTCAGTACTGCGGAGAGTGCCCATGGCGGGGCGGTGAAAACCGGAATTCCGGATGTATACGCCCCGCCATGGAGGGGCCGGTCGGCCGCGGGTACCGGTGGGATCAGCCGCCGGTACGGGCGCGGCAGCCCGCGGTGCGGGCGGGATCAGCCGCCGGTGCCGTCACCGGCCGCGCCGGCCGCGGACGCGCCGCCGGCGGTGGAACGCCGCGCGCCGGGACCGTCCGCCCGGGGGCCGTGTGCCCCGGAGCCGTGCGCACCGGAACTCCCGCCGCCGGGCGCGCTGTCGGCCCGCCGGAGCCGGAACCAGTAGAAGCCGTGTCCCGCGAGCGTCAGCAGATACGGCAGCTCGCCGATGGCCGGGAAGCGCACCCCGCCGATCAGCTCGACGGGATGCCGCCCGGCGAACGCCTGCAGGTCCAGCTCGGTGGGCTGGGCGAACCGGGAGAAGTTGTTGACGCACAGCACGAGGTCGTCGTCCCCGTCACCGCTGCCGCCCGGGCCCGCCGGCATCTCCCGGAGGAAGGCGAGCACCGCCGGGTTGCTGGACGGCAGCTCGGTGTAGGTGCCGAGTCCGAACGCGGGGTTCTGCTTCCGGATCTCGATCATCCGCCGGGTCCAGTGCAGCAGCGACGAGGGGCTGCTCATGGCGGCCTCGACGTTGGTGACCTGGTAGCCGTACACCGGGTCCATGATGGTCGGCAGGAACAGCCGGCCGGGATCGCAGGACGAGAAGCCCGCGTTGCGGTCGGGGGTCCACTGCATGGGGGTGCGGACCGCGTCGCGGTCGCCGAGCCAGATGTTGTCGCCCATGCCGATCTCGTCGCCGTAGTAGAGGATCGGCGAGCCGGGCAGGGACAGCAGCAGGGCGGTGAACAGCTCGATCTGGTTGCGGTCGTTGTCGAGCAGCGGGGCCAGCCGCCGCCGGATGCCGATGTTGGCGCGCATCCGGGGGTCCTTGGCGTACTCCGCGTACATGTAGTCGCGCTCTTCGTCCGTGACCATCTCGAGGGTCAGCTCGTCGTGGTTGCGGAGGAAGATGCCCCACTGGCAGCCGGAGGGGATGGCCGGCGTCTTGGCCAGGATTTCCGAGACCGGATAGCGCGACTCGCGCCGGACCGCCATGAAGATGCGCGGCATCACGGGGAAGTGGAACGCCATGTGGCACTCGTCCCCGCCCTGCTCGAAGTCGCCGAAGTAGTCGACGACGTCCTCGGGCCACTGGTTGGCCTCGGCGAGCAGCACCGTGTCCGGGTAGTGCGCGTCGATCTCGGCGCGCACCCGCTTGAGCAGCGCGTGCGAGCGGGGGAGGTTCTCGCAGTTGGTGCCCTCCTCGGCGTAGAGGTACGGCACGGCGTCCAGCCGGAAGCCGTCGATGCCGAGGTCCAGCCAGAACCGCAGCGCGGAGATGATCTCCTCCTGCACGGCCGGGTTCTCGTAGTTGAGGTCCGGCTGGTGGGAGAAGAAGCGGTGCCAGTAGTACTGCTTGCGCACCGGGTCGAAGGTCCAGTTCGACGCCTCGGTGTCGACGAAGATGATCCGGGCGTCCTGGTACTGCTTGTCGTCGTCGGCCCAGACGTAGTAGTCGCCGTAGGGGCCGTCGGGGTCCCGGCGGGACTCCTGGAACCACTCGTGCTGGTCGCTCGTGTGGTTCATGACGAAGTCGATGATGACGCGCATGCCGCGCTGGTGGGCGGCGTCCACGAACTCCACGAAGTCGGCCAGGTCGCCGAAGTCGGGGAGCACCGCGGTGTAGTCGGAGACGTCGTAGCCCCCGTCGCGCAGCGGTGAGGCGAAGAACGGCGGCAGCCAGAGGCAGTCGACGCCCAGCCACTGGAGGTAGTCGAGCTTGGCGGTGAGGCCCTTGAGGTCGCCGATGCCGTCGCCGTTGCTGTCCTGGAAGGACCGTACGAGGACTTCGTAGAAGACGGCTCGTTTGAACCAGTCGGGATCACGGTCCCCGGCGGGCGTGTCCTCGAAGGTGTCCTGGACGGGCTCGTTGACGATCATGTGGTGGGTGACCCTCCGATCGGTGAGGACGGTCGCAGGGTCAGCACGTGCGCGGGCCGGTGCCCCGGATCCAGACGCACGTAGTTGTCCCTGCCCCAGTGATAGGTCTCGCCGGTGAGCTCATCGCGCACCGGGACGGACTCGTGCCATTCGAGGCCGAGTGCCGGCATGTCCAACGAGACCGTCGCCTCCTGGGTGTGGTGCGGGTCGAGGTTCACGACCGTGAGGACCACATCGGGCCCGGCGTTGTCGGCACGCTTGGAGTAGACGATCACCGAGTCGTTGTCCGCGCGGTGGAAGTGCAGGTCGCGCAGTTGCTGGAGGGCGGGATGGTGGCGGCGGATCCGGTTGAGCCGGGAGATCAGCGGGGTGATCGTACGTTTCTCCCGCTCGGCGGCGTCCCAGTCCCGGGGGCGCAGTTCGTACTTCTCGGAATGGAGGTACTCCTCGCTGCCCGGGCGCAGCGGGGTGCCCTCGCACAGTTCGTATCCGGCGTAGACGCCCCAGCTGGGGGAGAGCGTCGCGGCCAGGACGGCGCGGATCTCGAAGGCCGGGCGGCCGCCCTCCTGGAGGTAGGCGTGCAGGATGTCCGGGGTGTTCACGAAGAAGTTGGGCCGCATGTAGGCGGCCGCCTCACCGGTCAGCTCGGTGAGGTATTCGGTGAGTTCCTGCTTGGTGTTGCGCCAGGTGAAATAGGTGTACGACTGCTGGAAGCCGATGGCCGCGAGGGTGTGCATCATCGCGGGGCGGGTGAAGGCCTCGGCGAGGAAGATGACGTCCGGGTCGCGTCGGTTGATGTCGGCGATGACCTTCTCCCAGAAGACGACCGGCTTGGTGTGCGGGTTGTCGACGCGGAAGATCCGCACCCCGTGGTCCATCCAGTACCGCAGGACGCGCAGCGTCTCCCGGGTGATGCCGCGCATGTCGGTGTCGAAGTCGATCGGATGGATGTCCTGGTACTTCTTCGGCGGGTTCTCGGCGTACGCGATGGTGCCGTCCACGCGGTGCCGGAACCAGGACGGGTGCTTGCGCACCCACGGGTGGTCCGGCGAGCACTGCAGGGCGAAGTCGAGGGCGACCTCCATCCGCAGGTCGCGGGCCTTCGTCACGAAGTGGTCGAAGTCCTCGATGGTGCCGAGGTCCGGGTGGACCGCGTCGTGGCCGCCGTCCGGCGAGCCGATCGCCCAGGGTGAGCCGACGTCGTACGGGCCGGGGTCGAGGGAGTTGTCCGGGCCCTTGCGGAAGGCGGTGCCGATGGGGTGGACCGGCGGCAGGTAGACGACGTCGAAGCCCATCGCGGCGATCGCGGGCAGCCGCTCGGCGGCGGTCCGGAAGGTGCCGCTGACCGGGGGCTCGCCCGCCTTGACCACGGCGCCCTCGGAGCGCGGGAACATCTCGTACCAGGAGCCGTAGAGGGCGCGGCGCCGTTCCACCTGGAGCGGCACCGGGCGGGAGGCGGTGACCAGCTCGCGCAGCGGGTGCCGGTCCAGGGCGGCCAGTACGTCCGGGGCGAGTGCCGCGGCGAGCCGGCCGGCGGGCGGCCGGTCCGTGTCCCGCAGTACGTCGACGGCGTGCAGCACTGCCTCCCGGCCGGCCCGCTTGGGCACTCCGGTGGCGGCCCGCTCGTGCAGTTCGGCGCCCTCGGCGAGGACGAGTTCGGTGTCGATCCCGGCGGGAATCTTGACCCGGGCCGCGTGGCGCCAGGTGGCGACCGGGTCGCTCCAGGCCTCGACCAGGAAGCTCCAGCGGCCCTCGGAGGCCGGGGTGACCCTGGCTCCCCAGCGGTCGGTCCCGGGCGCCAGTTCGCGCATCGGCGTCCATGGCCCCGGATGCCCGGCGGGGTCGAGGAGGACCACGTTCGCGGCGACCGCGTCGTGCCCCTCACGGAAGACGGTGGCCTCGACGTCGAAGCTCTCACCGGCCACCGCCCTGGCCGGCCGCCGCCCGCAGTCGACGAGCGGGCGGATGTCCAGCACGGGAATGCGTCCGATCATGGGATCACCTGAAGGCGTAGCGGTTTGACCCACTATATGGGCTTTTGTTCTTTCTATCTGCTCCGTTGGCGCGTGGCCGGTTGCGGGCATGGCCGCTCCTGTCCGCGTTCACTCAGGTGGACGACTGGCTGTACCGATGGCTGCGCTGAGGGAAGTGCGGGGCGTTGGCCGTACAGAGGGGAGTGGCTGTACCGAAGAAGCCTGCCCCCGCGGGCGGCGGAGCATGACGGCGGCGGCGTACCTACCGGTGCGTAGCGGAAAATGCCCGCCCCCGGGACCGGCCGCGGTGACCCGGCGCCGCGGTGATCCGGCCGCGGTGATCCGGTCGCGGTGGTCCGGCGGCGGGCGTCCGGCAGCCGTGGTGCGGCAGTCCGGTGTCCGGTCGCGGGCCCGGGAACGGCGGAACCGGCCCGCCGTGTCGGCGGGCCGGTTCCCCTGCGGACGGTGCGGCCGGTGTTTCCGGCCGTGGGCGGCGGTCCGTCAGTCGCCGACCTGGAGCAGCAGGTTGGGCGATCCCAGGCCCGCGCCGCCGACCTTGCCGGGCGCGGCCTTCTCCACCAGCGCGGCCTCGACCTCGGCGGGCGAGGCGGCCGGGTGGTCGCCGAGGTGCAGCGCCGCAGCGCCGGCGGCGTGCGGCGAGGCCATCGACGTACCGGAGAGGGTTTCCGACGCGGTGTCACTCGTCGGCCAGGCGGAGGTGATGTCCACGCCGGGCGCGAAGAGGTCCAGGGTGCCGCCCCAGTTGGAGAAGCTCGCGCGGGCGTCGTCCGGGCCGGTGGCGCCGACGGTGATCGCCTCCTGCACCCGGGCGGGCGAGAAGAGGGCCGCGGGCAGGCTGTTGTTGCCGGCCGCGACCGTGAAGGTCACCCCGGAGGCGACGGCGTTGCGCACGGCCGTGTCCAGCTCGCCGTTGAGCAGGCCGCCGAGGCTCATGTTGGCGACGGCGGGCTTCTCGGCGTGCTCGGTCACCCAGTCGATGCCCGCGATCACCTGGGCGGTGGTGCCGGATCCCTCGGCGTCGAGCACCCGCACGCCCACCACGTCGGCCTTCTTGGCGACGCCGTGGGCGGAGCCGGCGACGGTGCCGGCGACATGCGTGCCGTGGCCGTTGCCGTCCTGGGCGACGGCGTCGTTCTCCACGAAGTCCCAGCCGCTGCTGGCGCGGCCGCCGAAGTCCTGGTGAGAGGTGTTGACGCCGGTGTCGATGACGTACGTCGTCACGCCTTCGCCGCCGGACTCCGGGGCGTCGTAGGTCTGGTCGAGGGGCAGGTCGGGCTGGTCGATGCGGTCCAGGCCCCAGGACGGCGGGTCGGCCTGGGATATGAGCCGCACGGCCGAGTCCTGGGTGACGGAGGCGACCCGGGGGTCGGCGGCGAGGCGCTCGGCCTGTTCCGCGGAGGCCCGGACGGCGTAGCCGTTGAGCACCGAGTTGTACGAGTGCCGGATCTCGCCGCCGTACTTCCGGACGAGAGCCTCGCCCGCCTGCGAGCGGGCGCTGAGACCGGAGTCGCCGGACTTGAGGGTGACGATGTAGCTGCCGCCGACCGCGTCGGGGGAGTCGGTGCCGAGCACCTCGGCGCGGTCGCCGGTGACGGGCGCGGCGTGCGCGGGCAGGGCCAGCGCGGGCAGCAGCGCGGTCGCGGTCGCCGCGGTGACCGCCAGGGCGAGGCGGCGTCCGGCCCGGGGACGGGCCGGGG
>NZ_WHPN01000342.1:8295-19070 GCF_009735685.1 Streptomyces lycii
CGCCGGATGAGGACAGTCCGGTGGGGACCAGTGTCATGAGCGGAATTCCCTTCTCCGGTTGTGACCCTGAGGGTCCCTCACTGGCAGGTCCCCGACAAGGGGGGACCTGCCACTTTCACGGAGCGTCAGGGAGTCGTCACATCCGGGCGGGGAGCCTCCGCCATGCCGTCGCCGATGAAGAAACTCGGGTGCGGCGGCTGGTTGTAGGCGGTGTTCTGCCAGGCGAGCGCGACACGGTACTGGGCGTCGTGCAACAGGGTGGTGATCCTGCGGTCCGTCTCGTGCGGCGTCGAGTGGATCCGCAGGGCCCGGTTGTCCGAGGTGCGCCAGACGACCTCCTCGCGCCAGTCGCCGAGGATGTCGCCGGACAGCGCCGGGGTGGACTTGGTGCCGTTGTTCGACGCCACGCCCTCACCGGTCAGCAGCCGGGTGTCCGAGTCCGTACCGTACTTGTCGATCCGGGTGCCGTCGAGGAGTTCCCGGACCGGATCGCCGTCCCACCAGGAAAGGAAGTTGGCGCTGGACGGCTTGCGGCCGGTCTCGGAGCCGGACGCCGACCGCATCCGGCTGTCGGCGGAGGACCAGGCCTCGGCGCCGGGGCTGCCCGCCCAGACGTCGGCGGCGACACCGCGGCCGTTGTCGCCGGCCGGGTCGGTCCGCCAGAGGATCTCCCCGGTGCGCGCGTCGGCCATCCACGAGCCGGGCTTCGAGGCGTCCTCGTCCACCTTGTAGTACTCCAGGCCCGCGCGGGACGGGACGAGGTCGCCCGCGTGGCCGGCGTCGCCGTGGCCGTACCCCGTGTTCCACAGGCCGGAGCCGTCGTCGTCGACGGCCGCCGCGCCGTACAGGATCTCGTCCCTGCCGTCCTGGTCGACATCGGCCACGGACAGGCTGTGGTTGCCCTGGCCGGCGTAGCCGCCGTTGCCGGAACTGTCGGAGTCGAAGGTCCAGCGGCGCTCGAAGGCACCGTCGCGGAAGTCCCAGGCGGCGATGACGGCACGGGTGTAGTAGCCGCGGGCCATGATCAGGCTGGGGCGGGTGCCGTCGAGATACGCGGTTCCGGCGAGGAAGCGGTCGACGCGGTTGCCGTACGTGTCGCCCCAGTTGCCGACGTTGCCGCGGGCCGGCACGTAGTCGACGGTGTCGAGGGCGGCGCCGGTGCGGCCGTCGAACATCGTCAGGTACTCCGGTCCGGACAGGATGTAGCCGTCGCCGTTGCGGTGGTCGGCGGAGCCGTTCCCGATGGCCGTGCCCTCGCCGTCGACGGTGCCGTCGGCGGTCTTCACGGCCATCTCGGCGCGGCCGTCGCCGTCGTAGTCGTACACCTGGAACTGGGTGTAGTGCGCGCCGGAGCGGATGTTGCGGCCGAGGTCGATCCGCCACAGCCGCTCGCCCTCCAGCGTGACGCCGTCGAGGTAGGTGTTGTCGGTCGTCCCGGCCTGCGAGTTGTCCTTGGCGTTCGTGGGCTGCCACTTCAACACGAAGTCGAGGTCGCCGTCCCCGTCGAGGTCGGCGACGGAGGCGTCGTTGGCCTCGTGGGAGGAGGAGGGCGGACTGATCGGCACGTCCTTGTAACCGCCCGCGAAGCCGACGGCGGGGGGCGAGTCGTCCTGCTCGGCCCCGTCGACGACGGCGCGGACCGTGTAGTCCGCCGACGCGGCTGCCCCTTCGTGCAGGAAGTTGGTCGATTCCGTGACGGGAGCGGAATTCACCTTTGTCCCGTCCTGATAGACGTTGAACGCCACGTCGTCCGGGTCCGTGGCCAGCCAGCGCCAGCTCACCAGATTGCCCGATCCGGTGTATACGCTTACTACACCGCGATCGAGACTCTCCATCTGCCGAGCGGCGGCAGCGGGTGCGGGGGAGGCCAGGGCGGTCAGTCCGGCGGCCGCCAAAGCGGTCGCCAAACCCGCACTGACCAGGGCATGCTTACGGCTGATGCGCCTCCTCGGGGCTTCGGCCGAAGGCTGGGAGTGGGGGTGTCTCATACGTGCCTCCTCGGGATGGTGGGGGGTAAGGCCTTTCTATGGTTGCGGCTTTCCCGAGTCCCCGACAGGCGTTCGACAGCATTCGACAAGCCGTCCGTTCGGTGAGATCTGGACAGAACGCGTGAATGTACGCGAACGGCACCCGTCGCCCCGGATACCTTCGGCATGTGAAGGCCATTCGTCGATTCAGCGTGCGCCCCGTCCTTCCGGAACCCCTACGACCGCTTCAGGAACTGGCGCGAAACCTGCGCTGGTCCTGGCACCCCGAGACCCGCGCCCTCTTCCGGGCCGTCGACCCCGAGGGCTGGCGGAGCGCGGGCGGAGACCCCGTGCGCCTGCTCGGTGCCGTCCCCGCCGCGCGGCTGGAGAGCCTGGCCGCGGATTCCGAGTTCCTGGACCGGCTCGCGGCCGCGGCCGACGACCTGCGGGACTATCTCGGCAGCCCCCGCTGGTACCAGTCGGCCGGCCCGGAGCTGCCCGCCGCACTCGCCTACTTCTCCCCCGAGTTCGGCATCACCGCGGCGCTGCCCCAGTACTCCGGCGGCCTCGGCATCCTCGCCGGCGACCATCTCAAGGCGGCCAGCGACCTGGGCGTTCCGCTCGTCGGCGTCGGACTGCTCTACCGGCACGGCTACTTCCGGCAGTCGCTGTCCCGGGACGGCTGGCAGCAGGAGCAGTATCCGCTGCTCGACCCGAACGAACTGCCGCTCGACCCGCTCCGCGAGCCCGACGGCCGGCCGGCCCGGGTCGCCCTCGCCCTCCCCGGCGGCCGCTCGCTGCGCGCCGCCGTCTGGCAGGCCCGCGTCGGCCGGGTCCCGCTGCTGCTGCTCGACTCGGACGTGGAGGAGAACGACCCTCGCGAACGGGACGTCACCGACCGGCTCTACGGCGGCGGTAGCGAGCACCGGCTGCTCCAGGAGATGCTGCTCGGCATCGGCGGAGTCCGCGCCGTCCGCGCGTACTGCCGGATCACCGGACACCCGGAGCCGGAGGTGTTCCACACCAACGAGGGGCACGCCGGGTTCCTCGGGCTGGAGCGGATCCGCGAGCTGGCGCAGCCGGAGCAGGGCGGCCTCGGCTTCGACGCGGCCCTGGAGGCCGTGCGCGCCGGGACCGTCTTCACCACCCACACCCCCGTCCCCGCGGGCATCGACCGCTTCGACCGGGAGCTGGTCGCCCGGCACTTCGGTGACGACGGGGAGCTGCCCGGCGTCGACGTCGGCGACGTGCTCCGGCTGGGCCTGGAGACGTATCCGCGCGGTGAGCCGAACCTGTTCAACATGGCCGTGATGGGGCTGCGGCTCGCCCAGCGCGCCAACGGGGTCTCGCTGCTGCACGGCCGGGTCAGCCGGGAGATGTTCGCCGGGCTGTGGCCGGGCTTCGACCCGGAGGAGGTGCCCATCACCTCCGTCACCAACGGGGTCCACGCCCCCACCTGGGTCGCCCCCGAGGTCTACGCGCTCGCCGAGCGGCAGATCGGCGGCGACCGCGCCGCCGAGTTGCTGAGCGCCGGCGGCGCCGACCGCTGGGACGCCGTCGCAGGCATCCCGGACGCCGACATCTGGGAGCTGCGCCGGGAGCTGCGCGCGCAGCTGGTCACCGAGGTGCGGGAACGGCTGTACGCCGCCTGGCGGCAGCGCGGCGCCGGAGCCGCCGAACTCGGCTGGATCGACGGCGTCCTCGACCCCGACGTCCTCACCATCGGCTTCGCCCGGCGCGTCCCCTCCTACAAGCGGCTGACCCTGATGCTCCGTGACCGGGACCGGCTGATGGAACTGCTGCTGCACCCCGAGCGCCCGGTGCAGATCGTCGTCGCGGGCAAGGCCCACCCGGCGGACGACGGCGGCAAGCGGCTGATCCAGGAGCTGGTCCGGTTCGCCGACGACCCGCGGGTGCGGCACCGGATCGTGTTCCTGCCCGACTACGGCATGGCGATGGCGCAGAAGCTCTACCCCGGCTGCGACGTGTGGCTGAACAACCCGCTGCGCCCGCTGGAGGCCTGCGGCACCTCCGGGATGAAGGCCGCGCTCAACGGCTGCCTCAACCTGTCGGTGCTGGACGGCTGGTGGGACGAGTGGTTCGAGCCGGACTTCGGCTGGGCGATCCCGACCGCCGACGGGGCCGCCACGGACGACGACCGGCGCGACGACCTGGAGGCGAACGCCCTGTACGAGCTGCTGGAGCAGCGCGTCGCGCCGCGCTTCTACGACCGGGACGCGACCGGGCTGCCGGACCGCTGGATCGAGATGGTCCGCCGCACCCTCACCGTGCTGGGCCCGAAGGTGCTGGCGGGCCGCATGGTCCGGAATTACGTCCATCAGCTGTACGCGCCTGCCGCGCGCGCCCATCGCGCGCTCGACGCCCGGACCGCGGAGGACCTGGCCGGCTGGAAGGCCCGGGTGCGGGCCGCCTGGCCGCGGGTGGCCGTCGACCATGTGGAGGCGGGACCGGCGGACGAGCCGGAAGGCGCCGCCGAGCTGGGCGCGACCCTCGCGCTCCGGGTCCGGGTGGCGCTGGACACGCTCGCGCCGGACGACGTGGAGGTGCAGGCGGTCGCCGGCCGGGTCGACGCCGAGGACCGGATCAGGGCCGCGCGGACCGTACCGCTGAAGGCGTCCGGGAGCCCGGACCTGGAGGGCCGCTGGCTCTACGAGGGGCCGCTGGAGCTGGACCGGACGGGGCCGTTCGGCTACACCGTGCGGATCCTGCCCGCGCACCGGCTGCTGGCGAGCGGCGCGGAGCTGGGGCTGATGGCGGTGCCGTCGGAGGCCGCGGTCGAGAACGCGGGTGTGCTGATGCGCTGACGCGCCCGGGCGGCGGAGCCGGGTGACGCGGCGCCGCCTCGTGGGCGGGGCACGGCGTCCGGGCGGCGCCGCCGTACATGGATGGGCGGTGCCCGGCAGCTCCTCGGGGAAACTGCCGGGCACCGCCCGGTCAGGGGTGCCGCGCCGTGTTCAGGGGCGGGTCACTTGACGTTGACGCCGGCCCAGGCCGCGTCGACGCCCCGGTGTTCGGCGCTGCCCTCGCCGTACAGGTCGGCGGCGGCCTTCAGCGTGGCCTCGCGGGCCCCGTGGTAGTCCGTCGTCGAGGTCATGTACGTGGTCAGGGCCTTGTACCAGATCTGCGCGGCGGCCTCGATGCCGATGCCCTCGACGGTCGAGCCGTCGGAGGTCGGGCTGTCGTAGCTGACGCCGTTGATCTCCTTCTGTCCGCTGCCCTCGGCGAGCAGGTAGAAGAAGTGGTTGGCCGGGCCGGACGAGTAGTGCACGTCGATGTCGCCGAGGCCCTCGGACCAGTAGTCCTCGGAGTTGCCGTCCTTGCTGGGCTGGTCCATGTGGCGCAGCGGGGAGCCGTCGCCGTTGATGTCGAGCCGCTCGCCGACCAGGTAGTCGCCCTTGTCCTCGGCGTTGTCGGCGTGGAACTCGACGGCGGCGGCGAGGATGTCGGAGGTGGCCTCGTTCAGGCCGCCGGACTCCCCGCTGTACTCCAGGCCGGCGGTGGCGGAGGTGACGCCGTGCGTCATCTCGTGCGCGGCCACGTCGAGCGAGGTGAGCGGCTTGGCGTTGCCCTCGCCGTCGCCGTACGTCATGCAGAAGCAGGAGTCCTGCCAGAAGGCGTTGACGTAGTTGTCGCCGAAGTGCACCCGGGAGGTGGCGCCGACGCCGTCGCCGCGGATGCCCTCGCGGCCGAGCACGTCCTTGAAGTAGTCCCAGGTGGTGGCGGCGCCGTAGTGCGCGTCGACGCCCGCGGTCTGGCGGTCGTTGGCGCTGCCGTCGCCCCAGGTGTCGTCGGCGTCGGTGAACAGCGTGCCCTCGCCGGACTCGCCGCCCTCCAGGTCGCTGGTGGTGTGGCCGCCGCGCGCGGTGTCGGTGAGGGTGAACGCGCCCTCCGCGCCGGAGGTGCCCAGCTCCACCGAGCCGCTGTACTGGCTCTCGCCGGCGCCGTTGTGCACGGCCTGGTACGTGTGCAGCCGCTCGCCGGTCGCGGCGTCGGTGACGACGTGCAGCTCGCTGGGCGTGCCGTCCTCCTGGAAGCCGCCGGTGACGGTCTCCCAGGCCAGTACGGGCTTGCCCTTCGCGGCCCAGACGACCTTCCGGGGCTCCTTGCCCTCGGCGGCCTTGTCGACACCGGTCTTCAGTGCGGTGCTGACGGCGGACTTCTCGGCGGCGGCCGCGGAGATCGCCGGCTCGGTGGTCGCGACCCGCAGGGCCGACCGTACGGCCTTGGTGACGCCCTGGTGCGCGCCCTTCGCGTCCTGGTGGACGATCAGGTCGCCGCCGAGGACGGGCAGGCCGTCGTAGGTGCGCTCGTAACGGGTGTGGAGGGAGCCGTCGGCGTCCTTGACGACGTCGCGGACCAGCAGCTTCTCCTTGGCGCCGAGGCCGAGCGCCTGCGTGGTCCGGGTCAGCGCGGACTCGGCGTCGCGGAGCAGCTCGGCGCGCTGCGAGGAGGAGAGGCTGACGATCCGTGCGCCGTCGCCGGCGTCGGCGGGGGCGGCGCCGGCGCTCCCGGCGGACACACCGGAGGCGAGCAGCGCGGCGGCCGCGAGAACGGCTCCGGCGGCGGTCCCGGACAGGCGGGAACCCGGTATACGCGATGAACTCACGCGTTCTCCTACAAAGGTGGGGGGATCAGGAGTGCGGGGGTGTTCAGGGGAGCGTGTCATTACCGGCGCGTACATGCCATACATCGAAAGGAAGTTGACCAAAACTTGTCCGTTGAGCAAAGAAGTCGGTTCGCCATCCGGACATTCACCCCTTGGACGTGCCCTTTTGGGAGTGGCAGGGGCGACCGGCGGGCAGCGGACGGCCCGGCGCCGGGGCGAGCCGGCTCCGGCGCGGTCGGTGTGCCGGGCAGCCCGGAGCCGAGCGATGCGGTGCGCGGTGCTCGGAATTCCGGCGCAGGAGGGTGTCTCGCGCTGGGTCTGCTCGGCCTCGGCCGTACCGGACCGGTGAGGTGACGATCCGGCGGGGCGGCACCTATAGGAGGACCACGTAGGCGATGGCGGGATAGGTGGCCGTGAACGCCCAGACAAAGCAGTTGAGACCCATGAGCACGGCGCAGCACAGGTGGAATCCGATGCCTGCGAACACGAAGTACGGCAACCAGGTCGCAGGCGCAGCCAACGCCAGCGGGAAGAGGGTTTCGAACAGGACCACTCCGTTGGACAGCCGCCGCGCGGTGGCCGGGTGCGCGGCGAGCCAGGCAGCCACGGACGGGGTGCCGAGGGACCGCGTTCCCAGCACTCCGACGAGCCCGGTGCCGTCCTGCCACACCCGGGACGTCACCTTGTAGATCCCGGAGACGCAGTACGCCAGGCACGCGTGCAGGGCGATGAACCACAGCCCGAGTCGCATGGCTGTCGGACTCGGATGCACGGCGACCAGCAGCAGCGTGCAGAACACGATCATCAGCACCTGGTCAGAGCCCTCACAGCCGCAGCCGCCGCGCAGGGCCGGCAGGCAGGTGCTCGCGACCACGAGGCCCAACAGGACCACGTGAAGGGGACCGTGCAGCGTGGTGGCGGCCAACGCGGCCGCGGCGGCCGCCCGTACCGCGTACGTCACCAGGACCGCGGGGAAGGCCAGGGCCAGGTTCAGCACGGCGCCGGTGACGCCGGTGCTCCGGCTGCGGTGCCGCAGCCGGAGCACCGGCCAGCTCGCCAGCGACGTGTCATCGAGGGCACGCGGCCGGGCCAGATATTCCAGTGAGGACACCAGTACCCCGGCCGAGGCCAGCACCTCCACCCACCGCAGCGCCGTGCCGGGGGCCAGGCTCATCTACCCGACCTCGTGCGGCCGGGAGAGGAACAACGGCTGCGGCAGCTCGTCGCGCCCGGCCCCCGAGATCGTGACGATCAGGAACTGGATGTCTGCTCGCTCGGCCGGTTCGGCCTGGGCACAGACGTGGCGGAGCAGCATGAGGTAGGGCACCGACAGCACGGTGGCCGGATCGGCACAGGCGGGATCACGGTGAGCCAGCTCCTTGGCCAGGTCCAGCAGTCGCTTGCGGCAGCGCCGGTCAGGATTCCAGGCGAAGTTCCACCACCGTCGCCGGCCCTCGGTGCTCACCTCCTGCCAGGCGCCGAACTCCCTGCCGCGGGTGCGGGTGCGGAACAGCAGGTGGTAGTCGTGCACTCCCGGGACGGGAGCGAAGTAGTTGTAGCGGGGGACGAGGAGGGACGCATCCCACCGGCCCAGCCGTGGGGCCACGCGAGGCGCGGCGACCCTGAGCTGGGCGAGGACGCAGAGCAGCAGCCAGGCCGCGAAGAGCGCTGCGAGGGTGCACTCGTACACGCCCATCGCCGCAGTCTCCCGGGCGTCAACTCCGCGTTGCCGTAAAGCGTTGACGCAGCAGCTCCTCCACACTTGCGCACGGAGGGAGCCCCGCCGCCACCGAGGTCTGTGACCTGGGAGCGATTCCCTGCTGCTGAGCGCTTTCCCAGCGCGGAGACGCGGAATGTTCCGATGAACGCGCCGGTTCTGATGCGACGATCTGCGGCTCCGGGCCTACAGCAGCCGCCACGTCCACGATGTGAGCCATGTTCGTCCTCCTGCGGATCAGTTGCCGACCAGCTGTCAGCGGTGGTCGACACGGGCCACGATGCGTGCAGCCCTCACGGGCGCCGGTGCCCGAGCAGCAGAGCGGTCTTCCGGCCGCCGATGCCCTCTGACAGCGCGATACCCCCCACCATTCCCCCGCCCGCACCGCTCGCCAAGGGCGTGCGAAACCGGCGCGCGAAGCACCCTGCCCACCCACACTGTTCGGGGACGCCTGCCCTCGCGCTCCACGCGGTGGGCGCTCTGTGGGCTCCCACCGGGAGTGGGTACAGCGGGAGCGGTCACGGCTACAGGGCGAGGAACGGCCCGGAGCCCGGGGAAGAAGCACCGGCGGCTACGGACCCGCGACCATCCGCACCGTGCGCCGGGACCGGGCCTTCACTGCGCGTCGTCAGCCGGCACGGCGCCTCGGCGCGTGGACCCTGCCCTCCGGGCGGTCAGACCAGGCTGTCCAGCCAGGCAC
This sequence comes from Streptomyces lycii, assembly GCF_009735685.1. Taxonomy (GTDB): domain Bacteria; phylum Actinomycetota; class Actinomycetes; order Streptomycetales; family Streptomycetaceae; genus Streptomyces; species Streptomyces lycii. The sequence goes on from NZ_WHPN01000342.1 coordinate 17,307, forward strand.
GGCGCAGATCCGCGAAGCGTCCGCCGCCGCCGACGAGTTCGGCCGGGGTGCCGTCCTCCACGATCCGGCCGCCGTCCATGACGAGGACCCGGTCCGCGATCTCCACCGTCGACAGCCGGTGCGCGATCACCACGGCCGTCCGCCCCCGCAGCACCGTCAGCATGGCCCGCTGGACGGCCTGTTCGCCCGGAACGTCCAGGGAGGACGTCGCCTCGTCCAGGATCAGCACGCCCGGGTCGGCGAGCAGCGCGCGGGCGAACGCGACCAGTTGCCGCTGGCCCGCCGAGATGCGGCCGCCGCGCTTGCGGACGTCCGTGTCGTACCCCTCGGGGAGCGCCGCGATGAAGTCGTGCGCCCCGATGGCCTTCGCGGCCCGCTCGATGTCCTCGCGGGCGGCGTCCGGGCGGCCGATGGCGATGTTCTCGGCGACCGTGCCGGAGAAGAGGAACGCCTCCTGGGTCACCATCACGACACCGCGGCGCAGCTCGGCGGAGGCGAGGTCGCGCAGGTCGGTGCCGTCCAGCAGGATCCGCCCGCCGGTGGGGTCGTAGAACCGGGCGAGCAGCTTGGCGACCGTGGACTTGCCCGCCCCGGTGGAGCCGACCACCGCGACGGTGCGGCCCGCCTCCAGGGTGAGGTCGAAGCGCGGCAGCACCTCCCCGCCCGTGCGGTAGCCGAACCGCACCCCTTCGAAGACCACGTCGCGGCCCGGGCTGTCCGCGGGCCGGCCGGGCAGCGGGCGCGGCTCGTCCGGCTCCGGAACGGTGGGCCGCTGGGCCAGCAGGCCGGAGATCTTTTCCAGCGAGGCGGCCGCCGACTGATAGGAGTTGAGGAACATCCCGAGCCGGTCGATCGGGTCGTACATCCGGCGTACGTAGAGCGCGGCGGCGGCGAGGACACCGAGCGCGAGACCGCCGGACGCGACCCGGTGGGCGCCCCACAGGACCGTCGCGGCCACCGCGAAGTTGGCGACCAGCCGGGAGGAGACCACATAGCGGGCCATCTCCAGGATCGCGTCGCCGTTGACCCGCTCGTGCCGGCCGTTGAGCCGGGCGAACTCCGCGTCGTTGGCCCGCTCGCGGCGGAACGCCTGCACCGGGCGGATGCCGTTCATGGTCTCGGCGAACTTCACCACGACCGCCGCCGTCGCGGTGGACCGCTTGCTGTAGATGCGCATCGAACGGCGGCGGAACGAGCGGATCAGCAGATACAGCGGGACGAAGGACAGCACGGCGGCGCCGCCCAAACCCCAGTCGAGCCAGAGCAGCAGCACCGAGATGTAGAGCACCGACAGGGCGACGCTCAGCAGCTCCTCCAGGCCCTCGTTCAGCAGCTCGCGCAGCGACTCGACATCGCTGGTGGCGCGCGAGATCAGCCGGCCGGAGGTGTACCGCTCGTGGAAGTCGACGCTGAGCGCCTGGGCATGCCGGAAGATCCGGCCGCGCAGGTCCAGCAGGACGTCCTGGCTGACGCGGGCGGAGGCGCGTACGAAGAGGAACTGCAGCCCGCCGGACGCCAGCGAGCAGAACAGATAGCCGAGCGCGACGGCGGCCAGCGGCCCGTTGTCGCCCGCCCGCACCGCGGGCACGGCGCGGTCGATGGCGTACGCGACGAGCAGCGGCCCGGCGTGCACGGCGGCCTGCTGGAGCAGCAGGATGACACCGGCGACGGCGACCCGCGCCCGGTACGGCCGGAGCAGCGAGCCGAGGAGGGCGCGCGAGGCACCCTCCGGAGCCGGCAGCACGTCCCGGTCGAACGGGTCGC
>NZ_WHPN01000343.1 GCF_009735685.1 Streptomyces lycii
CACGCCACTACGGCACTCCGTGCCCGAGCGCGCCGAGCGCCCCGCGCCCTGCCGACCCGCGCAGCCCGGACCGTCCCTGGCCGATTCGGACCGTCCCTGGCCCTCCGGACCGTCCCTGGCCGATCCGGACCGTACCTGGCCGATCCGCGCCCGGCCGCTCCGTCAGGCCCCCGCCGCGCTCTCCAGCGCTCCGGCCGGGCCGGAGGCGGCCACGGTGAGCCTCCTGCCGTCCTCCGAGACGTCCACCCGCACCGTGTCGCCGTCCGCGACGTCGCCCGCCAGGATCGCCCGGGCCAGCTGGTCGCCGATGGCCGTCTGGACCAGGCGGCGCAGCGGCCGGGCCCCGTACGAGAGGTCCGGTCCGGCCTCCTCCGGCGCGTCGATCACCGGCTCCTGGCCCAGCCGCGACAGCCACTCCAGGGCGGCGTCGGTGACGTCGAGCGTGAGCCGGCGGTCGGCCAGCCGGCGCTGGAGCAGACCGAGCTGGAGCCGCGCGATCCGCTTGAGCTGTTCGGTGCCCAGCGCGTGGAAGACCACCAGGTCGTCGAGGCGGTTCAGGAACTCCGGCCGGAAGGAGGACCGCACGGTCTCCAGGACGCGTTCCCGCTTCTTCTCCTCGCCGATCGACGGATCGACCAGATAGTGCGACCCGAGGTTGGAGGTGAGGACCAGGATGGTGTTGCGGAAGTCGACCGTCCGGCCCTGCCCGTCGGTGAGCCGGCCGTCGTCCAGCACCTGGAGCAGGATGTCGAAGACCTCGTGGTGCGCCTTCTCCACCTCGTCCAGCAGCACGACCGAGTACGGGCGGCGGCGCACCGCCTCGGTGAGCTGGCCGCCCTCCTCGTAACCGACGTAGCCGGGCGGGGCGCCGACGAGCCGGGCGACGGAGTGCTTCTCGCTGTACTCGCTCATGTCGATGCGGACCATCGCCCGCTCGTCGTCGAACAGGAAGTCGGCGAGGGCCTTGGCCAGCTCGGTCTTGCCGACACCGGTCGGGCCGAGGAAGAGGAAGGAGCCCGTCGGCCGGTCGGGGTCGGAGATCCCGGCCCGGGTGCGGCGCACGGCGTCCGAGACGGCCCGTACGGCCTCGGTCTGCCCGATCAGCCGCTTGCCCAGCTCGTCCTCCATCCGCAGCAGCTTCTGCGTTTCGCCCTCCAGCATCCGGCCCGCCGGGATGCCGGTCCAGGCGGCGACGACGTCGGCGATGTCGTCCGGGCCGACCTCTTCGCCGACCATGCCGCTGCCCTGGAGCGACTTCTGCTCCTCGGCGGCGGCGTCGAGCTGCTTGCGGGTCGCCGGGATGACCTCGGAGCGCAGCCGCCCGGGGGTGACCCAGTCGCCGGTCTCGGGAGCCTTGCGCTCGGCCAGCTCCAGCTCGGTCTCCAGCTCGTCCAGGCGCTTCTTCAGCTCGCCGACACGGGTGTGGATGGCCTTCTCGCTGTCCCAGCGGGCGCGCAGGGCCCGGAGCTTCTCCTCCTTCTCGGCCCGCTCCTTGCGCAGCCGGTCCAGCCGCTCGCGGGCGTCCGGCGAGAGGTCCTGCTCGCGGTCCTTCTTCTTGCGCAGCAGGTTCTTGCCGCCCTGGGCGTCGTCCGAGTGGGCCGCCAGCAGCGACTCCTCCTCCATCATCTGCCGGTCGACGGCGCGCTGGAGTTCGTCGATCTCCACGGGCGAGGAGTCGATCTCCATCTGGAGCCGGGACGCGGCCTCGTCCACCAGGTCGATGGCCTTGTCGGGGAGGAACCGCGAGGTGATGTAGCGGTCGGAGAGGGTGGCGGCGGCGACCAGCGCGGAGTCGGCGATCTGCACCCCGTGGTGCGCCTCGTAGCGCCCCTTGAGGCCGCGGAGGATCGCGATGGAGTCCTGGACGTCGGGCTCGGAGACCAGGACCTGCTGGAAGCGGCGCTCCAGGGCCGGGTCCTTCTCGATCCGCTCGCGGTACTCGTCCAGCGTCGTCGCGCCGACCATCCGCAGTTCGCCGCGGGCCAGCATCGGCTTGAGCATGTTGCCCGCGTCCATCGCGGAGTCGCCGCCCGCGCCGGCGCCGACGACGGTGTGCAGCTCGTCGATGAAGGTGATGATCTGGCCGTCGCTCTCCTTGATCTCGGAGAGCACGGTCTTCAGCCGCTCCTCGAACTCGCCGCGGTACTTCGCGCCCGCGAGCATCGCGCCGATGTCCAGCGCCACCAGCCGCTTGTTCTTCAGCGACTCGGGCACGTCTCCCTTGACGATGCGCTGCGCCAGGCCCTCGACCACGGCGGTCTTGCCGACACCGGGCTCGCCGATGAGCACCGGGTTGTTCTTCGTACGCCGGGAGAGCACCTGGACGACGCGGCGGATCTCCGCGTCCCGGCCGATCACCGGGTCGAGCTTGCCCTCGCGGGCGATGGCGGTGAAGTCCGTGCCGAACTTCTCCAGGGCCTTGTAGGTGCCCTCCGGGTCGGGCGTGGTCACGCGTCGTCCTCCGCGGGTCGTTTCGAAGGCGTCGAGCAGCTTCTCGGCGCTCGCGCCCTGCTGGGAGAGGATCTCACCGGTCTGGCCGCCCTTGGCGGCGAGGCCGATCAGCAGGTGTTCGGTGGAGATGTAGGCGTCGCCGAGCTCCTTCGCGCGCCGCGAGGCGTCGGCGGCGACCGCGAGCAGCTCGCGGTCGGGCTGGGGCGGGGCGACCGTGGAGCCCTGCACGCTCGGCAGCGCGCCGAGCAGCCGCTCGGCGGCCGAGCGCAGCGACGCCTGGTCGGCCTCGACGGCGGCGAGCAGGTCCTGGATGTTCTCGTTCTCCTGCCCCTCGATCAGGGCGAGGAGGAGATGGGCGGGGGTGATGTCGGGATTTCCCGCGGACACGGCGCGCCGGCCGGCCGCGCTGATCGCTTCCTGGCTCCTGTTGGTCAGCTCGGCGTCCATGTGGCGTCTGCTCCTCCTCCGGACCGGGGCCCGGTCCGGGACCGTACTGCCGTCCCGGACCGGCTCTGCCCTCCGTATGGCTTCGGTGGCTTCCGTATGCCTGCTGTATGGCTTATGCCTTCTGCAACGTTAGATAAGTTGAGTCTACTCCACTCAAGGCCCGATTTTCATTAATCGGATGCGCGTACCGCCCCGGAGCCTGCACCCTTCGCGTTGGGCCGTCCTCCTGCGCCTAACCGCGCGGTGCGCGGCCCATACCCGGGCCGCCGCGGGATCCGCCCGGAGCGCCACCGGCCTCCGGTCCGGGCACCACCGGGATCCGGTCCGGGCACCACCGGGATCCGGTTCTTCACTCCGGATCCCACCGGATCCCTACGGATCCCTCCGGCCCAGCCTGCCGCGCCGCACCGGTCGCGGCGCGGACCACGAGGACAAAGGCGGGTGCAGGATGCGCGGGGCGACGGGGGCAACGGGCCGGGGCGGCCCCGTACTGATCGGCGCGCTGGTGGTCGACGCGCTCGGCAACGGGCTCTTCCTCCCGCTGTCCCTGGTCTTCTTCCTCCGGCTCACCGACGTCCCCGTGGGCCCGCTCGGCGTGCTCATCGGCGTCGCCAACGCCGTCACCCTGCCGATTCCGATCTGGGCGGGCCGGCTCACCGACCGGTACGGCGCGCTGCCCGTCGTCGTCGGATCACAGGTGCTGCACGGCGCGGGCTATCTCGGATACCGCTGGGCCGAGGAACCGGCCGGCATCTTCCTCGCGGTGACCCTGGTCGCCGTCGGCGTCCGGTTCTTCTGGTCGAGCATCTTCACGGCGCTCGCCGACTACGCCGACGGCAGCGGCTCGGCGCTCTCCAAGGAGTCCTGGTTCGCCTGGGCCAACATGGCCCGTACGGCCGGGCTCGGCGCGGGCGGCCTGATGACCGGGATCGTCGTCGCCGACGGCGGCGCGGACACCTACCGGGGCGTGGCGCTCGGCGCGGCGGGCTGCTTCGCGCTCGCGGCCGTCACCATCGCCGTCTTCGTCCGCGCGCCCCGGTCCGGCCGCCGGGAGACCGGCTCCGCCCCCGGCGGGCACGGCCGGGGCTACCGGGGCCTGCTGCGCGACCGGCCCTTCCTCGCGCTGACCGGTGTCAACACCGTCTTTGCCGCCACCAGCATGATGCTCGCCTTCGCGCTGCCCACCTTCGTCGAGTCCGGGCTGCACGGACCGGCCTGGCTCACCTCCGGGGTGCTCGTCGGCAACATGGTGCTGATCGCGCTGTTCGCCGCGCCCGTCGCCCGACGGCTCGCGCCGTACCGCCGGACCCGGGTGCTGGCGTGCGCGGCGGCGCTCTGGGCGGGCTGGTGCTTCGCCTTCTCCGGGCTCGTACCGGGGCAGCCGTCCTGGGTGATCCCGGTGCTGATCGCCGCCACGCTGCTGTTCACCGCGGCCGAGCTGCTGCACGCGCCGGTCTCCATGGGGCTGGCGACGGCGATCGCCCCGGCGGCGGCCCGGGGCCGCTATCTCGCCGCCTTCCAGTACTCCTTCACCTTCGCCGGGATCCTCGCCCCGGTCTTCTTCACCTCGCTCTTCGAGATCCACCGCTCGCTGCCGTGGGCCGCGCTGGGCGTGGTCAACGTCCTGGCCGCGGGCGCGACGCTGCTGCTGGAGCGCACCCTGCCCGCGTCGGCGCTGCCGGAGGGCGGCGCACCGCGCGCGGCGGCGAGCGCCCGGTCCGTATCCGGTCGGACGGCCGAGGACTGAGCTTCGGGGGGGAGGGGCGGGCTTCGGGGAGGAGGGGCCGGTCGTCGGGGAAGAGGTGGCTCGCACAGAGAAGGGCGGGCCTCGGGGGCAGGGCGCGGACCTCGGGGAGGAGGGCGGGCCTCGCGGGGCAGGGCGGACCTCGCGGAGAAGGGCAGACCTCGCGGAGAAGGGCCGGCCTCAGGGAGGAGGGGGACCTCGGGGAGCAGGGCGGACCTCGGGCCGGGAGCAGCGGCCCGCGCGCCGGGGCGCGCCGGGGGCGCGCCGCGGGGGCCCCGGGCACGCTCCGGCACGCCTCGTGCACGCCCGGATACGCTCACGGAATGGCCAACGACCCGACCGCCCCGCACCTGCGGTACAGCCCCGAGTACGTCGCCTTCTGGCGCGAGTACCACCTGTGCACCCTCACCACGCTCCGGCCGGACGGCACCCCGCACGTCGTGCCCGTCGGCGTCACCTTCGACCCGGAGCAGGGCGTGGCCCGCGTCATCACCCGCAGGACCAGCCGCAAGGCCCGCAACGTGCTCGCCGCGGGGCCCGACGGGGCGCGGGTCGCGGTGTGCCAGGTCAGCCGGAGGCGCTGGGCCACGCTGGAGGGCCGGGCGGTGGTCCGTACGGACGAGGATGCCGTGGCGGACGCCGTGCGCCGCTACGCCGAACGCTACGAGCGCACCCCCGCCCCCAACCCGGAGCGGGTCCTCATCGAGATCACCGTCGACCGTGCCATGGGCCGCGGCTGAACCGGCGGCCGGGCTCCGGTCCGGGCGGCCCCGCGGGAGCGGCAGCCCCTCGCCGCCCGGTCCCCGGTTCCGCACCACCCCACCCCGGCGTTACATGATCCGGACACGCCCCGGCACAACTGCCGCCGAGGGTCCGGGCGTCGGACTTCATGAGACCGGACCCCGCCGGCCGGCCGGACCAGCCGGACCGGTGGGACCGGTCGGACCGCACAGGCCGGACCGCGCCGAGCGTCCGGCGCACGCCCCGAAACGGGAGGACCACCATGAAGTTCCACCGCACACGCACCGCCCCGAACCCGGCCGCCGGCCACGGCATCCGGCCGCGCGGGGCCGCCGTCGCGGCCGGGCTCGCCGCCGTTCTGCTGCCGCTGGGCCTCGCCGCCCCGGCCGCGGCGGCGAGCGTCGGCACCACGAGCGGATCCGCCGCCGCGCCACAGCGGGCGGCGGCCGCCCCGGACCCGGCCGAACGCATCGAATCCTTCTACGACAGCTACCTCTCCGCCCTCGGCGAGGGCGACCGGCCGCTGGCCGCCGAACTGCGCCGGACCAACCTCACCGCGGCCTTCCGCAAGGAACTGGCCCGCTGGGAGGAGGCCAACGGCGCGGACGGCGTCACCCGCGCGCAGAACGTACCCGTCGACGCGGACGCCGAGTACGACGGCAGCGGCATGGGCCACACCTGGGCCGTCGTCACCCTGCACTGGGACGGCAGCTCCGAGACCACGAAGGTGCACGTCCAGGCCGAACTGCGGACCGGGAAGATCGACGGCATCAAGACCTGGGAGGGCTGAACCCCCGCACGCCGGGCCGCCGCAGCGACCGGGCGGCCCGGCATCGGCCTACTTCACGGCCGACATCACGGCCTCTTACGCGCCCCACTTCACGGCCTACTTCCCGGTGGGTGCCGACGATCGAGGCCCGCGATCGGTGCCCGCGACCGGTGCCCAAGCCCTCGTTCGCGACTTGGCGTTCGCGGCCTGGCGTTCGCGGCCTGGCCTTCCCGGGCGGCGGGCCCGGCCGGGCGCTCGCGGCCCCGGCCGGCGCTCGTCACCGTACGGAATTCCGCGCCGAGACCGATGAGTTCCGTACGTGCCCGTCGTCCATCTCTTCGAAAGGCCCCGCGGCAGGCGGGGCCCGAAACGAGGAGACGACATGCCCCGGCAGAGCGCCACCACACTCACCACCGGCACCACCACCACCACCGCCACCGGCACCGGCACCGCCACCGCCACCGCCACCGCCGTCACAGCCGACCCCACCACCGGCGCCCCCGCACGCGGTCGCGGCAAGCGGGCCAAGGCCGTCACCGTGCTGGTGCTCCGCGTCGTGCTGGGCCTGTTCTTCATCGTGGCCAGCGCCGTGCCCAAGCTCATCGCGCACTCCTCGGCCACCGAGGGCTTCGACAAGATCGGCTTCGGCGACTGGTTCATGTATCTGACCGGGGTGCTGGAACTCGCCGGAGGGATAGCGCTGTTGATCCCGCTGCTCTCCGGGCTGGCGGCGTTCTCCCTGATCGGCCTGATGGCCTGCGCGTTCGTCACGGTGCTCACCGTCTACAACGGCGAGAACGCCGCCACCCCGCCGATCATCGCCGCCCTGCTCGCGGTCGTCGCCCTGCACCAGCGCGGCACCGTCGTCGAGCTATTCGCCCTGCTGCGCTCCCGGCTGCCCGGCACCGCCCGGGCCTGAACCGGACCGGCATCCGCTCCCGAGGCCCTCACCCCGGAGCACCAACTCCCGAAGCCCCACTGAGCCCCCCACCCCCCGAGGGACCGCCCCGAGGCACCCACCCTCGAAGGCCCCCCTCCGCACGGCCCAGCTCCGAAGGCCCGCCTCCAAGGCGCCCGCCTCCGAAGCACCCGCCCGGAAGCACCCGTCCGCGAGGTCCGCGGGCCTCGTCCCCGTAGCCCCCACTCCCGCAACACCCCGCCCCGTACGGGGCCCGGAGCCGTCACCGGGCCCCCGGGGCAGTCCCCCACCGTCCTCGCCGTACTGAACGTCCTCGCTGTCCTCGCTGTACTTGCTGTACTTGCTGTCCTCGCTGTCCTCGCTGTCCTCGCCGTACTGGCCCGTACTTGCCACGAGTCACCACTCCCCGGGAGCGTGATCCGGGAGCGCGCTCNNNNCCGGGACCGCGATCCCGGAGCGCGCCCCACTCCGCGCCGCACCCCGCGAACCACCGTTCGGCACTTTCGACTCTCATCCATTGGCGTTCATATGACCTTTCGCCACCCCGGATGGGTCGGCGCCGCAGGGGTAGCTCTGAGTCCGCGACCACACCCCAGCACCAGGGAAAGGCCGGGAACACGTGAGCGGACAGCCGCAGCCCTTCGAACTGCCGGAGTTCTACACCCCCCATCCGGCCAGGCTCAATCCGCACGTCGAACAGGCCCGGCAGCACTCCCGGGACTGGGCGCGCGCCATGGGGATGCTGGAGGGCTCCGGCATCTGGGAGCAGCGCGACCTCGACGCCCACGACTACGCGCTGCTGTGCGGCTACACCCACCCCGAGGCGTCCGCCGAGGTGTTGTCGCTGGTCACCGACTGGTATGTCTGGGTCTTCTTCTTCGACGACCACTTCCTGGAGACGTTCAAACGCACCCGGGACCGGGCGGCCGGCAAGGCGTATCTGGACCGGCTGCCCGCCTTCATGCCGCTGGACCCGGCCACCGGCACGCCGGAGCCGGACAATCCGGTGGAGGCGGGCCTCGCCGACCTGTGGGCGCGGACCGTGCCCGCGATGTCGCCGCAGTGGCGCGCCCGGTTCGCGGAGAGCACCGAGCACCTGCTGAACGAGTCGCTCTGGGAGCTGTCGAACATCAACGCGGGCCGTACGCCCAACCCCGTGGAGTACATCGAGATGCGCCGCAAGGTCGGCGGCGCCCCCTGGTCGGCCGGGCTCGTCGAGTACGCCGTGGGCGCCGAGGTGCCCGACGCCGTCGCCGGGTCCCGGCCGCTGCGGGTGCTGCGGGACTCCTTCGCGGACGCGGTGCACCTGCGCAACGACCTGTTCTCGTACCAGCGGGAGATCGAGGACGAGGGCGAGCGCAGCAACGGCGTGCTGGTGCTGGAGACATTCCTCGGCTGCACCACCCAGCAGGCCGCCGACGCGGTCAACGACCTGCTGACGTCCCGCCTCCAGCAGTTCGAGAACACCGTCTTCACCGAGCTGCCACCGCTGTTCGCGGAGACCGGCCTCGACCCCGCGGGCTGCGCGGCCGTCATGACGTACGTACGGGGGCTCCAGGACTGGCAGTCGGGCGGCCACGAGTGGCATCTGCGGTCCAGCCGCTACATGAACGCCGGGGGCACGGCGGCGACCGGCACCGCGCTGCCCGCCGGAGCGGCCACCGGACTGCTGTTGACACCCCGGGCCGCCGGACTGCCGTTGACGCCCCGCGGCCCGGGCACCTCGCTCACCGACATCCGGCGTCTGATGGGCGGCGCCGGGGCGGCACGCGCCGCCGCCGGACGGCTGCGCGGCTCGGCCCACGTCCCGTACCAGCGGGTCGGCCCCTCGCAGGTGCCCGACTTCGAGCTGCCGTTCGGCACCCGGCTCAGTCCGCACCTGGACGCGGCCCGCCGCAACGTCGTCGACTGGGCCCGCCGCATGGGCGTCCTCGGCCCGCTGCCCGGTGCGCCGGGCCCGGGCGTCTGGACCGAGGAGAAGATCGTCGACTACGACCTGCCGCTGTGCGCGGCGGGCATCCACCCGGACGCGACCCCCGACGAGCTGGACCTCAGCTCCGCCTGGCTGGCCTGGGGCACGTACGGCGACGACTGGTTCCCCGTCGTGCACGGCCGCACCCGGGACCTGGCGGGCGCGAGGGCGAGCGTCGAGCGGCTCCCCGCGTTCATGCCGGTCGACGGGTCCCCGCCGCCGCCCCCGGCCAACGCGCTGGAACGGTCACTGGCCGATCTGTGGGCGCGCACGGCCGGGCCGATGGAGCCGGACGCCCGCCGCCGGTTCCGCGCCACCGTCGAGGACATGACCTCCAGCTGGCTCTGGGAGCTGTCCAACCAGGCACAGAACCGCGTCCCGGACGTCGTCGACTACATCGAGATGCGCCGCATGACCTTCGGCTCGGACCTCACGATGAGCCTGTGCCGGCTGTCGCACGGCCGCCGGGTGCCCGACGAGGTCTACGGCAGCGGCCCGGTCCGCTCCCTGGAGAACGCCGCCGCGGACTACGCCGCCCTGCTCAACGACGTCTTCTCGTACCAGAAGGAGATCGAGTTCGAGGGCGAGGTGCACAACGGCATCCTCACCGTGCAGACGTTCTTCGACTGCGACTACCCCACCGGGCTGCGCATCGTCCACGACCTGATGGAGTCCCGGCTGCGGCAGTTCCAGCACGTCGCCGCGCACGAGTTGCCCGTCCTCTACGACGACTTCGAGCTGGACGCCGAGGCCCGCCGCACCCTCGACGGCTATGTGACCGAGCTGCGGAACTGGATGGCCGGGATCCTGATCTGGCACCGGGGCTGCCGCCGCTACCGGGAGGCCGATCTGCGCCGCCACAACGCACGGCCGGGCGCGCCGGCCGGATTCGGTGCGCCGGCCGTGCCGGGTGTTCCG
>NZ_WHPN01000344.1:0-5055 GCF_009735685.1 Streptomyces lycii
GCCGTCGTGACCCGCCAGAATGGGGCCATGGGACGCGGCAAGCTCAGGATCTATCTCGGCGCTGCCCCCGGTGTCGGCAAGACGTACGCCATGCTGTCCGAGGCGCACCGGCGGGCGGCGCGCGGCACCGACGTCGTCGTGGGCTTCGTGGAGGACCACGGACGGCCCCGCACCGCCGAGCTGCTCGACGGGCTCGAGCAGATCCCGCGCCGCGCCGTCGAGCAGCGCGGCCGCACCCTCACCGAGATGGACACCGACGCGGTCCTGCGCCGCCGCCCCGCGGTCGCCCTCGTCGACGAGCTGGCCCACACCAACGTCCCCGGCACGCGCAACGCCAAGCGCTGGCAGGACGTCGAGGAGCTGCTCAAGGCCGGCGTCGACGTCGTCTCCACGGTCAACATCCAGCATCTGGAGTCGCTCGGCGACGTCGTCCACTCGATCACCGGCGTGCAGCAGAGCGAGACCGTCCCCGACGAGGTCGTACGCCGAGCGGACCAGATCGAGCTGGTCGACATGTCGCCGCAGGCGCTGCGCCGCCGGATGGCGCACGGCAACATCTACGCCCCGGACAAGGTCGACGCGGCGCTCTCCAACTACTTCCGCCCCGGCAACCTCACGGCCCTGCGCGAACTGGCGCTGCTCTGGACCGCCGACCGGGTCGACGAATACCTCCAGCAGTACCGCAGCGAGCACCGCATCCGCTCCACCTGGCAGGCCCGGGAGCGGATCGTGGTCGGCCTCACCGGCGGTCCCGAGGGGCGCACCCTGCTGCGTCGCGCCGCCCGGGTCGCGGCCAAGGGGTCGGGCAGCGAGATCCTGGCCGTGCACATCACCAGCCGGGCCGGAATGGCCGCCGCCTCCCCGAAGGAGCTGCTGGTCCAGCGGAAGCTGGTGGAGGACCTGGGCGGCAGTTATCACCAGGTGCTCGGCGACGACGTGCCGACCGCGCTGCTGGAGTTCGCGCGCGGCGTCAACGCCAGCCAGGTCGTCCTCGGCTCCAGCCGCCGCAAGGCCTGGCAGTACGTCTTCGGGCCGGGGGTCGGCGCCACCGTGGCCCGCGACTCCGGCCCGGACATCGACGTCCACATCGTCACCCACGAGGAGGCCGCCCGCGGCCGGGGCCTTCCCGTCGCCCGCGGCAGCCGCCTCGGCCGCTCCCGGATCGTCGCCGGGTGGCTCGCCGGGATCGGCGGCCCGGCGCTGCTGACGCTGGCTCTCACCTCGGTGCAGCCCCGCCCGGACCTCGCCAACGACGTTCTGCTGTACCTCGCCCTGGCCGTGCTCGCGGCGCTGCTCGGCGGGGTCCTCCCGGCCCTGGCCGCGGCCGCGATCGGCACCGTGCTGCTCAACTACTACTTCACCCCGCCCACCCGGACCCTCACCGTCGCCGACCCCACCAATCTGGTGGCGATGGTGGTGTTCTTCGCGGTCGCCGTGTCCGTCGCCTCCGTCGTCGACCTCGCGGCCCGGCGCACCCACCAGGCCGCCCGGCTGCGCGCCGAGTCGCAGATCCTGTCGTTCCTGGCGGGCAGCGTGCTGCGCGGCGAGACCAGTCTGGAGGCGCTGTTGGAACGGGTCCGGGAGACCTTCGGCATGCACTCCGTCGCCCTGCTGGAACGGGAGAACGACGTCGAGCCGTGGACCTGCGAGGGCAGCGTCGGCCCGAACCCCTCGCCGCGCCCCGAGGACGCCGACGTGGACATGCCCGTCGGGGACCACATGGCCCTGGCGCTGGACGGACGGGTGCTGCCCGCGGAGGACCGCCGGGTGCTGGCCGCCTTCGCCGCCCAGGCCGCGGTCGTGGTCGACCGGCGGCGGCTGGTCGGCGAGGCCGAGCGGGCCCGGCAACTGGCCGAGGGAAACAAGATCCGTACGGCGCTGCTCGCCGCCGTCTCGCACGACCTGCGCACCCCGCTGGCCGCGATCAAGGCGGCCGTCAGCTCGCTCCGCTCCGACGACGTGTCCTGGTCCGAGGAGGACGAGGCGGAGCTGCTCGCGGGCATCGAGGAGGGCACCGACCGGCTGGACCACCTGGTGGGGAATCTGCTCGACATGTCGCGGCTCCAGACCGGCACCGTCACCCCGCTGATCCGTGAGGCGGACCTGGACGAGGTGGTGCCGATGGCGCTCGGCGGGGTCCCGGAGGCGGGCGTCGAGCTGGACATCCCGGAGGCGCTGCCGATGGTCGCCGTCGACCCGGGGCTGCTGGAACGCGCCGTCGCCAACATCGTCGAGAACGCGGTCAAGTACAGCCCCGACGGCGCCCCCGTGCTGGTCTCCGCGAGCGCCCTCGGCGAGCGGGTCGAGCTGCGCGTGGTGGACCGCGGCCCCGGCGTCCCCGACACCGAGAAGGACCGGATCTTCGCGCCCTTCCAGCGCTACGGGGACGTGCCCCGCGGTACCGGCGTGGGGCTGGGGCTGGCCGTCGCCCGGGGCTTCGCCGAGGCGATGGGCGGCACGCTCGACGCGGAGGACACCCCCGGAGGGGGCATGACGATGGTGCTCACGCTGCGCGCCGCCGCGGGCCGTCCGCCGAGCCGGCCCGGCCTGTCCGCGCAGGTCACCTCGTGACCGTCCGGGCCGCCCGGCCGGAACCGGTGACCGGCCGTGTCCCCGCGGCACGCGGCACCGTAAGCTCCCGTCCGGTACGACAGAAAGGGCCGACAGCCATGCCGCAGTCCGCCGAGCGTCCCGCTCCGGCTCCCGGAAGGGTCCTCGTGGTGGAGGACGAGCCGCAGATCGTGCGGGCCCTGGTGCTGAACCTCCGGGCGCGCCGGTACGAGGTGGAGACCGCCGCCGACGGCGCCTCCGCGCTCCGGGCGGCCGCCGCCCGCCGTCCCGACGTGGTCCTGCTCGACCTGGGGCTGCCGGACATGGACGGGGTGGAGGTCATCCGGCTGCTGCGCACCCGGAGCCGGGTGCCGGTCCTGGTGCTCTCCGCGCGCCAGACCTCCGACGAGAAGGTCGAGGCCCTGGACGCGGGCGCCGACGACTACGTGACCAAGCCCTTCGGCATGGACGAGCTGCTGGCGCGGCTGCGGGCGGCGATCCGTCGCGGTGAGCCCGCCGGGCCCGCCGCGGAGGACCCGGAAACCGTTCTCATCGAGACCGAGGGCTTCACCGTCGACCTGGCCGCGAAGAAGGTCAACCGGGGCGGCAAGGACGTACGCCTGACGCCGACCGAGTGGCATCTGCTGGAGGTGCTGGTGCGCAATCCCGGGCGGCTGGTCGGGCAGAAGCAGCTCCTCCACGAGGTGTGGGGGCCGTCCTACAGCACGGAGACGAACTACCTGCGCGTCTACATGGCGCAGCTGCGCCGTAAACTGGAGACCGACCCGTCACATCCCCGGCATTTCATCACCGAGCCCGGCATGGGTTACCGCTTCGAGCGGTGAGCCCGCCGCCCGTCCCCCGGTAGGCTGGCCCTATGAGTGGTGCACCCCGTCCCGAGAAGCCGGCCGGCCGGCTGCGCCGGATGCTCGACCGGCTCTCGTCCTCGCAGGCGGAGCTGCACGCCGACGAACTGCGGCAGGACGCCCGGGACGCCGGGTGCAGCCGCATCTGCGACTGCCACGACCGGGAGATCGTGAAGGTCACCGGTACGCTGCGCACGGTCACCCAGCGCCCGCGCGCCGGTGTGCCGGCGCTGGAGGCGGAGCTGTTCGACGGCACGGCCCCGCTGGACGTCGTCTGGCTCGGCCGCCGCTCGATCACCGGGATAGAGCCCGGACGCAGACTCATCGCCTCGGGCCGGATCTCCGTGAGCCACGGTCGCCGGGTGCTGTTCAATCCGAAGTACGAACTCCGACCGCTCGGACAGGAGTAGCCGGTGACGTCACTGGACAAGCCGACCCCTCAGCAGGACGCACCGGCGACCGGAGGGGCCCCGCGCGACGGGGCCCCGGCCGGTGAGGCCCCCGAGGCCGGCGGGGCGCAGGGCGCGAGCCCGGCGGACAAGGCCATCCTGGAGGCCTTCGGCGGCGTCCGGGGCATGATCGACACCACCGTCCCGGGTCTCGTCTTCATCCTGCTCTTCACCATCAAGCGGGACATCCATCTGTCCGCGATCGCGGCGCTCGGGCTGACGCTGGTGCTCGCGGTGGTCCGGCTCGTCCAGCGGGACACCCTCAAGCACGCCTTCAGCGGCGTCTTCGGGGTGGCCTTCGGCGCGGTCTTCGCGATGATGTCGGGCGACGCCAAGAACTTCTACCTCCCCGGGATGCTCTACACCCTGGGGCTCTCGGTGGTGTACATCCTGTCGGCGGTGTTCCGTTTCCCGCTGATCGGCGTGCTGCTCGGGCCGATCCTGCGGGAGAACCTCTCCTGGCGCACCCGCAATCCCGGCCGTTTCCGTGCCTACACCCGCGCGACCTGGGCCTGGGGCCTCATCCTGCTGGGGAAGTCGGCGATCCTCTTCCCGATCTACTGGTGGGGGGACGTCACCCAGCTCGGCTGGCTGAAGGTGGCGCTCGGCATCCCGCCGTTCCTGCTCTGCGTCTATCTGACCTGGATCTTCCTCGCGAAGGCCCCGCCGCCGATCGATGTGATCGCCGAGATGGAGGCGGAGGAGAAGGCCGAGGAAGAGGCCGAGAAGGCCCGCCGGGAGCGGGAGAGCGCGGCGGAGGACCCGTTCGAGCGGCTGGCGGGCGAGGCCACGGACAGCCTGCTCCAGGAGCTGGCCACCCCGCCGGACGACCCGGCGGAGCCCGCCGCCCGCCGCCGGCACGCGCGGGACACCCGCCCGCCGCGCTGAGGCCCCCCGCCCGCCGGACGACCGGGTCCGCGCCGGACCGGTGACGCCGCGAGGCGCGCCCGGGTCCGGTGACCTCGCGGACGACGGCCGGAGTCCGTTCCGGCGCGACCCCGCGCCGGAACCCTTCGCGACGGAACGCGGCGGTGCCGGTCACGGCGCGGTACGGACGGCCGGGCGCGGTACGGACGGGCGGTACGGACGACGCGGCACGGGACGGCCCGGACGCCCGGCACGACACGGCACCTGGCACGGCACGGCGCCCGGCACGACACGACGCCCGTGGGGCCCGGAAACCAGCTGGT
>NZ_WHPN01000344.1:5086-58446 GCF_009735685.1 Streptomyces lycii
GGTTCCGCGGCCGGAGCCGCCGGTTCGGCGATTCCGGCCGGAGCCGCGCCCCGTCACCCGTCAGTCCCCGCGGGCCAGTCCCCGCGCGTCAGTCCCCGGACGTGCCCGGCCTGCGCACCGACAGCAGGTCCTCCAACTGCTCCTCGCGGGCCTGGGCCGCCACGAACAGCAGCTCGTCGCCCGCCTCCAGGGCGTCGTCCGGGTTCGGCGCCAGGACCCGCGTGCCGCGGATGATCGTGACCAGCGAGGTGTCCTCGGGCCAGTCCACGTCGCCGACGCGGGTGCCGGCCAGCGCGGCCTCCGGGGGCAGCGTCAGCTCGACCAGGTTGGCGTCGCCGTGGCTGAAGCGCAGCAGCCGTACGAGGTCGCCGACGCTCACGGCCTCCTCGACCAGGGCCGACATCAGGCGCGGCGTGGACACGGCCACGTCGACGCCCCAGGACTCGTTGAACAGCCACTCGTTCTTCGGGTTGTTCACCCGGGCGACGACCCGCGGAACGCCGTACTCGGTCTTGGCGAGGAGCGAGACGACCAGGTTGACCTTGTCGTCACCGGTCGCCGCGATCACGACGTTGCAGCGCTGGAGCGCGGCCTCGTCGAGCGAGGTGATCTCGCAGGCGTCGGCCAGCAGCCACTCGGCCTGCGGCACCCGCTCCACCGAGATCGCGGTGGGCGTCTTGTCGATCAGCAGGATCTCGTGCCCGTTCTCCAGCAGCTCACCCGCGATGGACCGGCCGACCGCACCGGCCCCGGCGATAGCGACCCTCACCGTGTTTCTCCGTTCACTCCAGCGCGACGGCTGCCGGTGTTCCGCCCGTGCGTCATCGCCCGGCCTCCTCGGGTCCCTCGGCGCACACGGCCTCGACCTTCTCCAGCGCGTCGGTGCGCATCGTCACGTGCACCAGGTCGCCGTCCTGCAGGACCGTCTGGGAGTCCGGCAGTATGGCCTCCCCGAGGCGGGTCAGGAACGCCACCCGGGCACCCGTCTCGTCCTGGAGCCGGCCGACCCGGTGGCCCACCCAGTCGGGGGAGATGTGCACCTCGGCGAGCTGCACGGCGCCGCTCGGGTCCCGCCACAGGGCCTCGGCCCCGGAGGGCAGCAGCCGCCGCAGCATCTGGTCGGCCGTCCAGCGGACGGTGGCGACGGTCGGGATGCCGAGCCGCTGGTAGACCTCGGCGCGCCGGGGGTCGTAGATGCGGGCCGCGACGTTCTCCACGCCGAACATCTCGCGGGCCACGCGCGCCGCGATGATGTTCGAGTTGTCGCCGCTGCTGACCGCCGCGAAGGCGCCGGCCTCCTCGATGCCCGCCTCGCGCAGGGTGTCCTGGTCGAAGCCGACCCCGGTCACCCGCCGGCCGCCGAAGCCCGAGCCGAGACGGCGGAAGGCGGTGGGGTCCTGGTCGACGACGGCGACCGTGTGCCCTTGCTGTTCAAGGTTCTGCGCGAGGGCGGAGCCCACCCGGCCGCAGCCCATGATCACAATGTGCATGAGGTCCTTACCCCACACCTTTCGCTGCCGTGGTGGGCACCCGCCGGGGCCGCCACTGGTCCGTCATGTTCGTACGGCGGTAACGCTACCCGTCCGCGCCCGTGCGGAGGCCACCGCGGTCGCCGTGGCCTCCGCCGCCCGGTCCCCGTACGCCGGTGTCGTCGCGGCGGTGCCGCAGGGCACCCGGCCACCACACCCGCGGGCCGATGTCGCGCACCAGCGCGGGCACCAGGAGCGAGCGCACCACCAGGGTGTCCAGCAGCACACCGAAGGCGACGATGAACGCGATCTGGACCAGGAAGGCCAGCGGGATCACCACCAGCGCGGCGAAGGTCGCGGCCAGCACGACACCGGCCGAGGTGATCACGCCGCCGGTCGCGGTCAGCCCCTTGAGCACCCCGAACCGGGTGCCGCGCCGCAGCGCCTCCTCGCGCACCCGCGTCATCAGGAAGATGTTGTAGTCGACACCGAGCGCCACCAGGAACACGAACCCGTACAGCGGTACGGAGGCGTCGGTTCCGGTGAAGCCGAAGAGATGCGTGAAGACCAGGGCGGACACCCCGAGCGTGGCGACGAAGTTGAGCGCCACCGTCGCGACCAGCAGCAGCGGCATCAGCAGCGAGCGCAGCAGCAGCACCAGGACCAGCAGGATGATCGCGAGGACGACCGGCACGATCAGCGTGCGGTCGTGCGCGGCGGTCTGCTGGGTGTCGTACTGCTGGGCGGTGTAGCCGCCGACGGCGGCGTCCGCGCCCGGAACGGCGTGCACCGCGTCCCGCAGCCGCTGCACGGTCCGCTTGGCCGCGTCGCTGTCCGCGTCGTCCTCCAGCGTCGCGTCGATCTGCACCCGGCCGCCGACCACCAGCGGCTCGCCGCCGCCGGGCCTGCCGTCCCGGGTCACCGGCGCGGCCGAGGCCACACCGTCGGTGCGCTCGGCGGCCTCCACGACCCGCCCGGCGCGGTCCGCGTCCGCGATGATCACGGCCGGGTTGCCGGATCCGCCGGGGAAGTGCTCGCTCAGCACGCGCTGGGCGGAGACCGACGGCGCGCCGCCCACGAAGATCTCGTTCAGCGGGACGCCCTGCGCCTTGAGCCCGGGGGAGAAGGCCGCGCACGCCGCCAGCAGCAGCAGGGTCCCGGCCCACACCCGGCGCGGGGAACGGTCGACCAGCGCGGCCACCCGCCCCCAGACTCCCTGGCCCCTGCCTCCGGAGGCACCGGCGTCGTCCGGGTCCACGGTGGGGGCCGGCCGGGCGGGCCAGTACGCCGCCCGCCCCAGCAGTACGAGCACGGCGGGCAGGAAGGTGAGCGCGGCGAGCACCGAGCAGATGATGCCGATCGCGCCGACCGGGCCGAGGGCCCGGTTGTTGCTGAGGTCGCTGATCAGCAGGGCGAGCAGGCCCAGCGCGACCGTGGCGGCACTGGCGAACACCGCGCCCGCCGAGCGCCGCAGCGCGGCCCGGACGGCCGGGAAGCGGTCGCCGCGCGCGGACAGCTCCTCCCGGAACAGGGCGGTCACCAGCAGCGCGTAGTCGGTGGCCGCGCCGATGACCAGGATGAAGAGGATGCCCTGCACCTGTCCGTCGACGCGCAGCACGTCCCGCTCGGCCAGCGCGTAGACCACGGCGCAGGCCAGCGCCAGGGCGGAGACGGCGCTGAGGATCACGACGAGCGGCAGCAGCACGCTGCGGTAGACGAGCAGCAGGATCAGCAGGACGACACCGAGCGCGACACCGAGGAGCAGTCCGTCGATGCCCGCGAACGCCTCCGACAGATCGGCCTGCGACGCCGCCGGCCCGGCCAGGTGCACGGAGGCGCCGTCCACCCCGCCGGTGATGGCGCGGATGTCCTCCAGCGCCGGTTCGAGCCGCTCGCCGAGGTCACCGCGGAGCTGGATCACGCCTTGCAGTGCCCGGCCGTCCTCGGAGGGCAGCACGGGCGACGCCTTGCCCGTCACACCGGGCACGCCGGCGGTCTCCGCGAGCGCGCGGGCCGCCGCCTCGCGCAGTGCGGGGCCGACGCGCGCCCCGCCGTCCGCCTCCCAGACGACGACGACCGGCAGCGTGTCCTCCGGCGAGAAGGCCCCCTGGTCCTCGCTCACCTCGGTGGACTCGGCACTCTGCGGCAGGAAGGCGGACTGGTCGTTCGTCGAGACCTCGGAGAGCTTTCCGGCGTACGGACCGAACGCGCCGCCGGCACCCAGCCAGACGGCGATCAGGGCGACGGGGAGCAGCAGGCGGACGAGGCGCGGTACGGAGGTCATCGGCTCCCCGGATGGATGCGGCGCGTGCGGCGGAGGTGGCGCGGATCCGCCTACCCCGCGGGCGGCTGAATCATGGGCCGGGGCACCGGGACGGCGTAACCGTCGGGGCCCGCGGGTGCACTCCGCGTGTCGGACCGGCCGCCGCGGCGTGACGGACCCGACACGTCCGGGAGTTGCCGCGTTCGAGTTCCGTCAAGGTGTGCGGAGCGGCCCCGCACTCGTGCCGTTCGCCTCTCCGGAGAGGCTTACGATCCCCACCGTGTCCAAACTGACCGACGTGCCCAAGCGGATCCTGATCGGCCGGGCGCTCCGCAGCGACCGGCTCGGGGAAACGCTTCTTCCCAAGCGGATCGCGCTCCCCGTGTTCGCCTCCGACCCGCTCTCCTCCGTGGCCTACGCGCCGGGCGAGGTGCTGCTGGTGCTGTCCGCGGCAGGCGTGACGGCGTACCACTTCAGCCCCTGGGTGGCCGTCGCGGTCGCCGTCCTGATGTTCACGGTCGTCGCCTCCTACCGGCAGAACGTGCGCGCCTATCCCAGCGGCGGCGGCGACTACGAGGTCGCGAACACCAACCTGGGCCGCCGGGCCGGGCTGACCGTCGCCAGCGCCCTGCTGGTGGACTACGTCCTCACCGTCGCCGTGTCGATCTCCGCCGGGGTGGAGAACCTGGGGTCGGCCTTCCCGTTCGTCGTCGAGCACAAGACCCTCTCCGCGGTCGTGATGATCGTGGCGCTGACGCTGATGAACCTGCGCGGGGTCCGGGAGTCCGGCAAGCTCTTCGCGATCCCCACGTACGTCTTCGTCGGCTCCGTGTTCCTGATGCTCCTCTGGGGCGCCTTCCGCGGCCTCGTCCTCGGCCACGACATGCACGCGCCCACCGCGGACTTCGAGATCGCGGCCGAGCACCAGGGGATCGCGGGGTTCGCGCTGCTGTTCCTGCTGCTGCGGGCCTTCTCCTCCGGCTGCGCCGCGCTCACGGGCGTCGAGGCGATCAGCAACGGCGTGCCGGGCTTCCGCAAGCCCAAGAGCCGCAACGCCGCCGCGACCCTGGCGATGATGGGCGCGCTGGCCGTCACCATGTTCTGCGGCATCATCACGCTCGCGCTGTCCACCGACGTCAAGATGGCCGAGTGGCCGGCCCGCCAGCTGCTGCGCGACGGTGAGCCGGTCGGCCCCGGCTACCACCAGGACCCGGTCATCTCGCAGGTCGGCTCGGCCGTGTTCGGCGATGGGTCGGTGCTGTTCGTGCTGCTGGCCACGGCCACCGCGCTGGTGCTCTTCCTGGCCGCGAACACCGCGTACAACGGCTTCCCGCTGCTCGGCTCGATCCTGGCCCAGGACCGCTACCTGCCGCGCCAGCTGCACACGCGCGGCGACCGGCTGGCGTTCTCCAACGGCATCGTGCTGCTGGCCGGGGCCGCCGCGATACTCGTCGCCGTCTACGACGCCGACTCGACCCGGCTCATCCAGCTCTACATCGTCGGCGTCTTCGTGTCCTTCACGCTCAGCCAGACCGGCATGGTCCGGCACTGGAACCGGCACCTGGCCCGCGAGTCCGACCCGGCGGCCCGCCGCCGCATGCTCCGCTCCCGGGCGATCAACACCTTCGGGGCGTTCTTCACCGGCCTGGTGCTCGTGGTCGTGCTCGTCACCAAGTTCACCCACGGGGCGTGGGTCGCGCTGCTCGGCATGGTGGTCTTCTACGGGGTGATGACGGCGATCCGCCGCCACTACGACCGGGTCGCGGCCGAACTCGCGGTGCCGGACCAGCCGGGCGACGAAACGGTGCGGCCGTCCCGGGTCCACTCGATCGTCCTGGTCTCCAAGGTGCACAAGCCGACCCTGCGCGCGCTGGCGTACGCCAAGCTGATGCGCTCCGGCACGCTGGAGGCGCTGAGCATCGGCGTCGACCCGGAGGAGACGCGGGCGCTGCGCGCGGAGTGGGAGCGCCGGGGGATCGACGTACCGCTGAAGGTGCTGGACTCGCCGTACCGGGAGATCACGCGTCCGATCGTGGAGTACGTCAAGGGCATCCGCCGGGACAGCCCGCGGGACGCGGTGAGCGTCTACATCCCGGAGTACGTGGTCGGCCACTGGTACGAGCAGCTGCTGCACAACCAGAGCGCGCTGCGGCTGAAGGGGCGGCTGCTGTTCACGCCCGGGGTGATGGTCACGTCGGTGCCGTACCAGCTGGAGTCCTCGGAACGGGCGAAGGCCCGGGCCCGCAGGCGCGCGAACTGGAACGCCCCCGGCTCGGCCCGCCGGGGTCCGGCGGGGCCGCCGAAGGGCGGTGCGGGCGGGGAAACGGACCGCCGTCCGGGCCCGTAGACTGGACGGCTGCGGTCGGTACCGGATCCGGCCACCGCACCCCACCACTCAGGAGCACCGCCGCTGTGACGACGTCAGCCACCCCTTCTCCCTCAGCCGCCCCCTCGCTCGTCGGCGAGGAGTACGAGGTCGAGGTCGGGCCCGTCGCACACGGCGGGCACTGCATCGCCCGCACCCCGGGCGGCCGGGTGCTGTTCGTCCGGCACACGCTGCCCGGTGAGCGGATCGTCGCCCGGGTCACCGACGGCGACGAGAACTCCCGCTTCCTGCGCGCCGACGCGGTCGAGGTCCTCCAGGCGTCACCGGACCGGATCCCGGCGCCCTGCCCGTTCTCCGGCCCGGGCAAGTGCGGCGGCTGCGACTGGCAGCACGCGGCGCCGGGGGCGCAGCGGCGGCTGAAGGGCTCGGTGATCGCCGAGCAGCTGGAGCGGCTGGCGGGGCTGACCCCGGAGGAGGCCGGCTGGGACGGCACGGTCGAGCCGGCCCCGGGCGACAAGGTGCCCAAGGGCGAGGTCCCGGCGTGGCGCACCCGGGTGCAGTACGCGATCGACGACGAGGGCCGGGTCGGCCTGCGCAAGCACCGCTCCCACGAGGTGCAGCCGATCGACCACTGCCTGATCGCGGCGCCGGGCGTGGACGAGCTGGGCGTCGAGCAGCGGGAGTGGCCGCAGATCGCGGGCGTGGAGGCGATCGCGGCGACCGGCTCGAACGACCGCCAGGTGATCCTCACCCCGAAGCCGGGCGGCCGGCTCCCGATCGTCGAGCTCGACAAGCCGGTCTCGGTGATGCGCGTCGGTGAACGGGACAAGGGGGTGCACCGGGTCCACGGCCGCCCCTTCGTGCGCGAGCGCGCCGCGGGCCGCACCTGGCGCGTCGGCTCGGGCGGCTTTTGGCAGGTGCACCCGAAGGCGGCGGACCTGCTGGTCGAGGCGGTGATGCAGGGCCTGATGCCGCGCAAGGGCGAGATGGCGCTGGACCTGTACTGCGGCGTGGGCCTGTTCGCGGGCGCGATCGCGGAACGCGTCGGCGAGAAGGGCGCGGTGCTGGGCATCGAGTCCGGCAGGCGCGCGGCCGAGGACGCCCGGCACAACCTGGAGGACCTGGACCGGGTCCGCATCGAACACGGCAAGGTCGAGCAGATCCTGCCGCGCACCGGCATCACGGAGGCCGACCTGGTCGTCCTGGACCCGCCGCGCGCGGGGGCGGGCAAGCAGACGGTGGAGCGGATCGCGGCACTGGGCGCGCGCCGGATCGCGTATGTGGCCTGCGACCCGGCGGCGCTGTCACGCGACCTGGCGTACTTCCGCGAGGGCGGCTACAGGCTCCGCAAGCTGCGGGCGTTCGACCTGTTCCCGATGACGCATCATGTGGAGTGCGTGGCGATTCTGGAGCCTGCAGGAAAGGGGGCCTGACCTGCGGTTTTGCTGGCGTGTCGGAGGTCTCGACCTGTTTCGGCTTATGCAATAGGCCGAGGCTCGTGCATCCGTTTCACCTCGTGTTTTGTGCTGGAGTGAGGGGTGGGGCGGGCGGTTTTCGGAATTCTTGACGCTCATATGACGCTCATGACCTGTCGGCGAGACCGGGCCGCTGCCGGGGTGTGGTGAGGCCCATGAATCGCCTTGGCCCTTGGCGAACGCCCACAGGCCCCCCGCGCCAGGATGGCCCTGGTCGGCGAGGCCGAGGCCACCGCCGCTCGCCGCGGCACCGGCGATCTGCAACGCATGGGGCCTGCGGACACTGTTGGCATACATCAATGTGGTACATACGCAAGCATTGGTACACGTCGATGAAGCGGACCAATGTCTGCGCCGACCCGGAGGATCTCGCCATCCTCAAGGAGGCGGCCAGGCGGCGCGGCATCAGCGAGGCCGAGATCATCCGGCAGGGCATCCACCTCGCGGCGATGGCCAACCGTGTCCGGGACGAACCCCTCTTCTCCCGCACCTTCGAGGGGGCCGGCCGTACCCCGGTAAGCAAGAGGTGCGGGATGCCGTGGCCGACGCCGTACGCCGTGAACGTGGCACTCGCTGCCGACTACGACACTGACGCGGTCATCGCTCTCGACCGCCGCGACTTCCGTGCGGAGCGTTTGCTGGGTCGTCACAAGGCGTTCCGGGTGCTTCCCGATGACCTTCCGCTCTGAACCGGTAGGCGGAACGTCGTCTTCGCTCGTCGTGACGCTCGTTCGACGCTCTGGGCGACTGGGCGAGGAATGAGGGGCCGAGAGGTCGGCCGTGACCTGGTGTTCTGCGGGACCCGTCCGGTCCGGCACCTTCCCGACGACGCGCCATGTGGAGTGCGTCGAGGCGCCGGAGCCCGCCGGCAGGGGTGCCTGACCCGCTGCGGGTCCGGCGGGCGCGCCCGGCGGTGGCGAGGACTCCGGGGCCGGGTCGCGGCTCCGTCCCTCTCACCCGTCCCGCCCGCCGGCCGGGGTGGCGAGCACCCCTGAGACATGCAGGTAGAACGCCCGGGCCGCCTCCGCGGCGCTTTGCGTGCCGGAGAAACCCCGGTCGCGGGCGGCAGCGTCGAGTGCCGGCCGGTCCGAGGCCGGCACCTCCCAGCGGTCGGCGAGATGGGTGACCAGGAGGTCGGGGCGAAGCCGGGTCACGGAGCGGTGTGGGGCCGAGTCGGCCATGGCCTTGTTGGTCTGCCATGCGGTGCGGACCTCGGTCGCGCTGTCGAGGCGGTCGTCGATCAGGCGTGCGGCGGGTCCGTCCGGCCCCGCAAACCGGGGATGTCCCGCCATGCCCAGGCAGGACGAGCGGACCAGCAGACGGAGCAGTTGCTCCGTGGGGTCCAGCTGATGTGTCTCCGCGGGAGTCAGCCAGTGGCGGAGCTGCCGGGGCGAGAGTGAATCCCGTGTCAGGCCACGGGTGTGAGCCACTTCGACGGCTCGGGCCTCCAGGGAGGCCGGGTCCGCCGCGTCCTCGTCACCGGCCACCCACGCCAGCACGTATTCCCGCCAGCGACGGGGGAAGTCCGGGTCGTACAACCGCTGGTACTGCAGTTCGGCCGTGAACGGCACCCGTCCGCTCTCCGCGCTCCGGGGCCGGAATCGGCCCGCCCAGCTCCGCAGATACGGGGTGTGCCACGGGCCGGACGCCCAGGCACGGGTGTCCGGCGGGGTGAGAATCCCGGGCCTCCCGGGGCTTCCGGGCCTCCCGGGGCTTCCGGCCACGGCCTCGAGCGCGGTCAGCGCGTCGGCGTGTTTCTGCCCCGCCCGCGGAACGCCGCCGGGGAACGGTCCGTCGGCCCCCGTCCACCAGGCAGCGGCCCGCTCCGTGAGTGTGGAGTCCTTCGCCGCCGCCTGCTCCAGCGCCGCCTGGTGGCGGTGCGGGTAGGGGACCGATCGCGCGAGGCGCAGCAGGCGTTCCGACTCGTCCGGGTCCAGCATTCCCGCTCGTACGGCTTCGTCCAGGTGCCCGCGGATGTCGACCAGTGCCACCGTCAGCAGGCGGGAGCCGTCCGTGGTGTGCGCCACGGCGACCTCGTCGTCACCGTCGATCACTCCGTCCCGGTACATCTCGAAGATCCGGCCGACGCCGAGCATGCCGTAGGCGTGCAACTCGGCCGCCCGCAGCGCGCCCATGCTCGCCGCACCCACAACGGTGACGTCCCCGGCGAGCAGTCGCAGGATCTCCTTGTGCCGCACGGGAGGCGTGGCGTGGAACACGCCATCGATGACCAGGACGACGTCCCCGGGCCCGCAGTCGAGCGCCAGCAGGTCACCGTGGCGCACCGGGGGGTGTCTGTGCGCGGCGGGCAGGATCGCGGCGACCTCCGCGTCCGTGACGCTCGGACCGCGGAACACGTGCGTGGTCATCCGGCCCCGCCCACCCTTCGTCCGTCCCCACCGCTCATCAGCCGGCCCCTCACTCGGACAGCCGCATCCCCGGACAGATCACCTTCACCACGGCGAACTCCGCGCGGTCCTCCAGGATCACGCGCATGGGAGCATACGAGGTGATGTCCCGGATCCGTTCGGACAGCCGGGCGGCCTCCGCCACGTCCGTGTCCGAACTCGCAGCGTGGTCCGGGCGCGGTCCGCGCCGTGAGTCCGGATACGCGGACCGCACCTCGGCCCAGTCCAGGCAGGAGTCGGCCGGCAGGGGACGGGAGAAGTGGTCCGGACGGTAGGCGCCGGAGGGGATGTCGTCCCTGGTGCCGACGATCTGGGTGAGCCGTGACTGCGCGGCCTCGGTGATCGCCCGGGACAGGGCGACGGCGGGGTCGCCGTGCGCGCCCGCTCCCAGCGTCACCGTGGACGCCAGATCCTCGCGCCACAGGCGGGCGGCCGTGCACGGCACACCGGACCGGCCCGGCATGTCCTCCAGTTCGAGGAAACCGCCGGCCCGGCCGATGCGTGCGATCAGGTCCGCGCAGTGGTCGTCGTCGACCGTGTCCGGGTCGATGTACCGGCGTTCCCGTGCCGGCACGCCTCTCCGTGCCGCGACGGTGTCGCGTTCCATCACCTCGTACAGGGCGTGCACCGTGGCCTCGGCGACGGTGTTGCCGGAGGCCAGGCCGTTCGAGGACGTGGTCAGGCCCGGTATCTGCCACGAGTCGGCGGTCCGGCCGAGGAAGACGGCCGCCCGCGGGACCAGTACCGGCCCGCCGTGCGGCAGGAGGTGCGCCTCGATCCAGTCCAGCCGCGTCCGTGCGGTGATCAGGTTGCCGTCGGGCCACTCCAGCTCGCCGACGTCGTAGGGGATTCCGAGGGACTCGGCCGGAGCACCGCTAAGCACCGACTGGGGTACGGCGTTCTCCGCGTGCCACAGTTCGATGGCCTCCATGGCTGCCGAGACGCTCGCCAGGAGCTTGCTCACTCCCTTTCCCTGGGAGACGGACAGCGTGGTGGCCAGCGGCCGTACCGACATCACCACCGGGATGCCGAGGGTGTCCAGCCCGGTGACATCGGCGAGCCGGGTGATGCCGTAGTCCCGCAGGAGCGGGACCACGGCACGGTATGTGTCCTCCGGCGCACGCACCCGGTGGGTCCCGGTGAAGAAGATCTTGCTTGCGCCTGTCTCCGTCATCGCGCTGTTACTCGGGGATGTACACCAGTTCGTCGCAGATCCCGGACTGGCCCGGGTGCAGGCAGGCGTTCACGGCGCCGAAGTGGGAAAGGTCGATGTCCGTGAAGAGATCGTCGAGGCTGGCTTCCTGGGTACGCGTGGTTTCGCTCAGCATGCGAACTCCCCTCCATCCGGGGGTCGAGGATCGAAGCAGACAGCGGCACACATCACGTCCGGACGTGTCCGGGGAGCACGGCATGCAGCTCTCACGACACGTGGCAGGAGCATGATCAGACCACTGTAGAAGGGTGAACCAACCCTGACAACACGGCGTCGTGACCGGTCAATTGGGCGTCCGCAGGGGGCATGCTCCTCATGGACACGGGTCAAGTACGGTCCCGGCCGGCATCCGGGCGCGGCGCGTGGAGCCCGCTCGCCGCGGACGGCGTCACCGGCCGCGGGCCGGCCGGGGCCGTTCCCCCGCGGTCCCGGCACCGGCGCGGTCCGCCCGTGGCGAGGCCCGCCACGGGGTCCTTGCACGGCCCGCCGGGAACCCGCCCGCCGGGGATCCCGCCCGCCGGGAACCCACCCGGCGGGCCACCGTGCGGCCTGCCCGGAAACGGCTCAGAAGACCACCACCCGGCGCCCGCGCGTGTGACCGGCACGGCTGTCGATGTGCGCCGCCGCCGCCTCGGCCGGCGTGTACGACTTCTCGACGGGGATGTGCAGCCTGCCCCGCGCGATGAGGGCGACGGTCTCGGCGAGCGCGTCCGGCATGCTCCCGGCCGTGCCGGAGAACCGGACGCCGAGTTCCGGAGCGCCGAGATCGGCGATCGAGACCACCTTCCGCGGATCCCCGGTCAGCTCGACGAGTTCGCGGATGACGCCCGAACCGGCCAGGTCCAGGGCCGCGTCGACACGGCCGAGCTGCCGCACCCGCGCGGCCCAGCCCTCGCCGTACGTCGTGGCGAGGGCGCCGAGGCCGCGCAGATAGTCCTGGTTCGCGGCCCCGGCCGTGCCGATCACCGCGATGCCGCGGTCGCGGGCGATCTGCAGCACCGCCGATCCCACACCTCCCGACGCGCCGCTGACCAGCAGCGTCTGACCGGACCGCACACCGACCTCGCGAAGGACGCGCAGCGCGGTCTCCATCACGGAGGGGTACCCGGCCGCCTCCTCGAACGTCAGGCCCTCGGGCATACGGGCCCAGGCCGACAGCACGGCGAAGTCGGCATACGTGCTCGACCCTTCGCCGAACACGGGGTCGCCGGCCTCGACCCCTTCGACGCCCTCACCGACCTCGTCCACCACCCCGGCGGCGTCCTGCCCGACCCCGGAGGGCAGTTCGACCGGATGGGCCGACAGTTTCTGGCCCTCACGGATTCTCCAGTCGACAGGGTTCACGCCCGCCGCCCGGACGGCGATGCGTATCCGGCCGGGGCCCGCGTGGGGCTCCTCGGCGTCCACGAGTTGCAGGACATCGGGACCGCCGAACTCGGCGAAGCTCACTTTCCTCATGCGGCCGACCGTAACACTAACGGTTAGTTTTTTGAAACGGCTTCGCTTTTGTATTTGGTAGTGTTAAGGCATGACCGTGCCGTCCGGACGCCGTGAACGCAAGAAGGCCGCGACCCGCCAGAAGATCGCCGACACCGCCCTGCGGCTCTTCCTGGAACGCGGCTACGACGCGGTGGGCATCCGTGAGGTGGCTGCCGAGGCCGACGTGGCCGTCACCACGCTCTTCTCCCACTTCGCCTCGAAAGAGGCCCTGGTGTTCGAGCAGGACGAGGACTTCGAGCAGCGCCTCACCCGGGCGGTCACCGGCCGGGCGCCGGGCGAGCCGCTCATTCCCGCCCTGCGCCGTGAGATCCGGGCCCTGGTGCGCCACTGCACGGCGGACGCCGCCGCACCGGTCTGGCACATGGTCGAATCCTCGCGCTCGCTGCGGGAGTACGAGGAGTCGATGAGGCTGCGTCACGCGGAGTCGCTGGCAGCCGCCATCGCCGCCGATCCGGATCTGTCCCGGACCGCGACGGCGAGCCGGACGATCGCGAGGTTCGTCGTCGACGCCTACACGCTGGCCCGGGAGGCGGCCGATCCGGAGGCCGCCGTGGACGAGATCTTCCGGATGATCGAGGCGGCCTGGGAGGTCACCGGCCCCGGCCCGCGCGCGTGAGGAACGCCGTCGCGCCGCGGCCCGGCGCCGGAGGCACCGGCCCCGGCCTCGGAGGTGTGGCCGGCGGTGGGGCGGCCTGTTGAGCGAGCGGCCGGTTCACGGCCGTTCCCGGGCGCGCCGCCGGGCGGCCGGCAACGGGACGGGCTCCACACGGGGAACGACGGTGTTGGTGAGGGTCCCGAGGCCCTCGACGGTGGGGGAGACGGTGTCGCCCGGTCGCAGCGGCGGCGGGGTCCGCTCGCCGCGCAGTCCCCACAGCTCGGCGAGGCAGCCGCCGTTGCCGCAGGTGCCGGAGCCGAGGACGTCTCCGGGGACGACGCGGGTGCCGCGCGGGAGGCGTAGGCGGTCATCTCCTCGAACGTCCAGCTCATGTTGGACAGCAGGTCCTTCCCGACGACCCGGCCGTTGATCTCGGCGGTCAGGGCGAGACGCAGGAAACCGCCGGCGTCCCGGTACGGGTCCAGCTCGTCGGCCGTGACGAGGTGGGGGCCGAGGGTGATGGCGGTGTCCTTGCCCTTGCAGGGGCCGAGGCCGACCTTCATCTCCGCGGCCGATGTGGGTGGGCAGACAACCGCCGCCGTGGGCCGCGACCGGCTTCAGGCCGGGGTGGCGGTCGAGCACGCCGGAGAAGACCAGGTGGGAGAGCGCGACGGCGTTCTCGGTGGGCTGGCCGACGGTGTTGGGCAGGTACCACCGGTCCAGCCGCTCGTCGAGCGTGCAGCCGAACGGGCGCAGGAAGACGAGCGCGCCGGTGGCCTCGGCGCGCGCCCAGAAGGCTCGTAGGCCGGATCGGTGAGTTCCCGCCCCGGAGCGTGGCTGGAAATCTCCGCTCCGGCCCAGGCCCTGGTCCAGGGCGTCGTCCAGCGCGCGCACCATGAGGTCCGGGTGCTGGAGCGGCACGAGCCCGAGGCCGCGCAGCCGGTCCGGAGCGGCCGAGCAGTGCGCGGCCGTCGCCTCGTTGGCCAGCCGGCACACCTTCTCCGCCGTCTCCTCGTCGGCCCAGTAGTGGTAGTGCGACGGCGACGGGCTGATCAGCTGTACGTCCACCCGCTGCGCGTCCATCGCCGCCAGCCGCACGCCGGAATCGGTCATCCGGGGCATGCGCTCGCGCACCATGGAACCGCTGACGGCGAGGGCCGCGGCGCCGTTGCGCCGGGCGTCCGGCGCCCTCGCCCCGGCGAACCCCGGCCGCCCGGCGACCAGTGCCCCGGCCTCGGGCAGCATGACGTGGGCGTGCACGTCCACGGTCGGCGCCGTCACGGCAGCTCCCGCAGCATGGACATGGTGCGGGCCATCAGCCCCGGCACCTCGGCGTCGCGGACCCCGTCCAGCTGCCACTGCCCGAGCTGCACGGACGCCTCCACCACCGGGCGGACCCGAGCGGTCCGCCGCTCGTGGTACGCCCGGAACAGCGCGTCGTCCCAGGTGGCGGACTCCGTCAGCATCCGGGCCGGCACGAGCGCGTCCTCCAGCGAGAGGGCCGCGCCCTGGGCGGGGGTGGGCGGCAGTGCGCCGCGTCACCGATCAGCACCACCCGGCCGCGGTGCCGGGGCCCCTCCCGCGCGGCCGGACGCCGGCCCGCGGGACGACCGCGCCGTGCACCGTCACCGGCGGCCCGCTGCCGGTTCCGCCGTCTTGACGCCCGTCGCACCGCATCTGATGGTGTGCCGGGCGGGGGGAGCGCTCCCATGGATCCCTTCCCGCCCGGTCACGAGCAGTCCAGGACAGTGAAGGGAACCGCAATGCGCAGGTCGCGTCACCTCTCCCGGCGGACGTTCCTCACGGCCTCGGCCGCGGGCGTCGTCACCACCGTCGCCTCCCCGCCCCAGGCGTCCGCCGCCCGCGCCGTGCGGCCCTCCGCCGCCTCGGCCACGTACCGGACGGTGGGCCGGGTGAAGGAGGCGGCCGACGGATATGTGCAGTACGGCTGGCCCGGCATCGCCTTCGAGGGCCGTTTCAGCGGCACCGGCGTCGGCGTCGTGCTCGACGACGCCGTCAACGACTACGACGTCCGGATCGACGGAGAGACCGTCAGCACGCTGGTGACCCCGGGCCGGACCACGGCGTGGATCAGCGGCCTGCCGGACGGCGAGCACAGCGTGCGGCTGGTCAAGCGTACGGAGAGCACCTGGGCCGTGGGCCGGTTCGGCGGGTTCACCGCCGCCGGGGGAGGCCGGATGCTGCCCGCCCCGGCGGCGCGGAGCAGGCAGATCGAGTTCATCGGCGACTCCTACACCGCCGGATACGGCAACACCTCGGACACCCGTGACTGTTCCACCAACGGAGGGGTCGACCGGAACACCAACGCCGGCCTCGCCTTCGCCGCCCTCACCGCCGGGACCCTCGGCGCCGACCACCAGCAGAACGCCTTCTCCGGCCGCGGCATGGTGCGCAACTACAACGGTAGCGATCCGGGTACCGACTACCGCACCTACTACGAGCGGGCGCTGCTGAACGTCGAGGGCGACGTGTGGCAGAGGCCGGACACCTGGCACCCGCAGGTCGTCGTCATCGGCCTGGGCATCAACGACTTCTCGACCCCGCTCAACCCGGGCGAGCCCTGGGCCGGCCAGGACGAACTGATCGCCGCCTACGAGAGCGCCTACCACGGCTTCCTCGACAAGCTGCGCGCCCGCTACGGCACCGGGACCCACCTCGTGGTCGGCGCCACCGCCGTGTCCGGCACCACCGCTTTCGCCGACACCGCCGAGCGCATCGTCCGGGACCGCACCGCGCGGGGCGACGACCGGGTGGGTTACTGGTACTACGACGACCCGGCCCTGGACCGCCTCGGCTGCGACTGGCACCCGTCGCTGGCCGACCACCGGATCATCTCCGGCCTGCTCGACGCGTACCTCGCCACGCTTCCGCTGGACTGGTGACCGGCGCGGGCCGAGGCGGGGCGGCGGCCCCGCACGGCCGGCGGTCCGGTCCCGGCGCAGGCGTCCGGCCGGGCGGGGCCACCGTCCACCGGGCGGGGCGCACGACCAGGCCACCGGGCGGGTCGCAGGGCCGGGTCACCGGGCGGGTCGCACGACCGCCCCGGCCTGCGTCGGCCGGTCAGTCGGCGATGTGCCCGGTCGACTTGGCGTCGCTGCGGAAGTAGAACTGGTAGCGGGTCCGGTCCTTGACGTTGGTGGCGACGACCGTCCAGCTGCCGGCCTTGGCGAGCTTGTAGCCGGACTGGCACTCCGTCCCGCCGGACTGCGGGTGGAAGCAGACCTTCACGTAGCGGTCGGTGCCGGTCTTGATGTTGATGTCGGCGCAGCTGGTGGTCGTCAGCAGGTAGTTGAGGGTGGGGTAGTTCGGGTAGAGGTGCTGGCCCGACGCCTTGGTGTAACTGCTGGCGTCGCCGTAGCAGGAGCTGGCGCCCTGCTCGGCCGCGCCGGCCGGTCCTGCGGTGGCGACGAGGCAGCCGGCGGCGATGACGGTGCTCGCGGCGGCTGCGGCGATCCGGGTACGGACGAACATGGGCGGGTCCTCTCCTCGTGCTGGCGCTTTCGGAGGCAACGGAAGCACGGCGGCAGGCGCGGCAGACCCTGTGATGTTCCAGGTTCCCCAGGCGGAAGGCCGCCTGTGACCGTGAGGGCGGCACTCAGCCGTCGAATCCCCGGGGGATCTCATGAACACGCACAAGCGGCTCGTCACCTTCGCCCTGACCGGCACGCTCGCGGCCGCGGGCCTGGTCGGCGGTACGGCCGGCACCGCGGGCGCCGCCGAGCAGGGCGCCCAGTCCTGCTACGGCGAGGCGTGGAGCTACAGCAAGCCGTCCGGTACGAACTTCCAGCCGTCCAGCACCCTGTACTTCGCGACCGACAACTGCGCCGACATCAACATCAAGACCAACACCAGCCGCCGGGTGAAGGTGTGCTTCTACGCGAGCGGCGGTGGGCTCAACTACTGCCAGGGCAGCTACAAGACCACCACCGCGGGGCAGTGGAAGGTCATCGCCACGGACGTCATCGACGGGACGAAGTTCAGGTTTCAGTTCGCGAGTCCGGCCGCTTCGACGGGGATGCGCGCGCACTGACCGGCCGGCCGCCGGCCGGGCACGGGGCCCGCGCCGGCCGGTGCGTCTCCGCGCGTGCGCGGTGGTGCTCGGCTCCGCGCGTGCGCGGTGGTGCTCAGCGCGGCGCCGGGTGGAACCGCGCCGGGTCAGGACGGCGGGGCGGGCACCGGCATCGCGCCGAGCGCCCGCGCCGCGTGCACGAGGTTGGAGGCCATGGCGCGGCCGGTGGAGGCCGCCCAGTCGTGGCCGCGGTCGTCGTCGAGATAGTCCGGTCCGGGCCCGGGACCCAGATGCCAGTAGGTCCAGGCCTGACCGGGGACCGTGAAACCGATGTCGCCCAGCGCCCCGGAAATCTCGCTGATCACGTGGTGGGCGCCGTCCTCGTTGCCGGTGACCACGACACCGGCCACCCGGTTGAACGCGACGGGGCGCCCCTCGTCGTCCGTCTCGCTGATCATCGCGTCCAGCCGTTCGAGGACACGCTGGGCGACCGAGGAAGGGTGGCCGAGCCAGGTCGGCGAGGCGATGACCAGGATTTGCGAGGACAACACCTTCTCGCGTACGTCCGGCCAGTCGTCGCCCTCGCCCATGTCGTTCTCGACTCCGGGCTTGATGTTCAGGTCGACGGCCCGTACGACATCCACCTCCGCGCCGTGGCCGCGCAACGCGGTGACGACCGTGTCGGCCAGGGCTTCGGTGTTCGACGTCTGCGGGGACGGTTTGAGGGTGCAGTTGACCACGAGTGCGCGCATGCCTCTCCCTGTTCCCCGCCCGCCGCGCCCTGAACGGCCCACGAGGCGGGCGTTCACCCGGACGGCGGCGCACCGACGCCCGGGGCCGGGTCTCCCCGCACTGGGCGGGGCGGCCGGAGCACGTCTCGTGCAGCGCACCGGCACTGGGCCTCGGCGACGGCCGGCCGGTCATGGGGCCTGCCGGCTGCGGGCGTTGACCTCGGCCACCCGGGCGCTGAGGAGTTCCTCCGGCGTGAGGGGACGGACGGCCGCCGGATCGGCGTCCCACTCGCGGCCGCCGAGAAGTGGGCGGAGCTGGAGGTACTGGCCCTCGTGGTCCATGACGACGCCGACACGGTCCCGGGCGGTGTCGCGGACGGCCGTGCCGGTGGGCGGGGGAGCGCCGGGCCCGGGGGCCGGGGGGACGCCCGGCCCCGGGTCCCGGGCGGCGCCGGGCTCCGGGGCCGGGGTGGCGTGCGGGGTGTTCACCGGGCGGCGCCCCGGGCGATGACGGCCGCCAGGGCGAGGGCGACAGGGGGCGAGCAGACGCCGAGGTGGACGAGGGCGTAGCGGGCGCTGTCCGGGGTGCGGCCGTCGGCGGGGGCGGGTTCGCAGCCGCGGTCGCCGTCCGGCGCGGTCTGCCGGGGCCACGGCCGCTCCGGGGTGTCCGGGAGGAAGTCGCCCCACGGCGTGCGGACGTCCATCACGGGGAGCTGGATGCCGGCGCCGGTGAGTGCGGCGGCAAGGGCGTCGCGGGCGGCGGTGGCTTCCCGGAGCTTGGGGGCGGGCGGCTTACGGGGCTTGGCGCGGACCGGAAGCGGGGGGCGGTCCGGGGTCGCGTTCGGCATCGGCTGTCGTCCTTTCGGCAGGAGCGGAGCGAGGATTCGCCATTCGGGCGTCATGAAGGCGCGCGGCGAACTACCGTGTGTAGTCGACGCGTTACAAGAATGTCGCCCGCTGTGCCGGGGCGTGCTCGTGGCCGTGCTCCTGTTCCCCGCCGGGCGGCGCACGTTCCACAACTTCCACGGGCAGCGCCCTCGGTGGGCGGTGCGGGCATGTGTGGCGCGCGGGTACGGGTACGGGTACGAAGGACTCGCGGTACGCGGCACGGGCGGCGCCACGACTCCTGGAAGGGAACCGCCTTGCCGCAGCGACGTCTCGTCACGGGCCGCAGCCGAGAACCCCGCCAACGGTTCGCCGAGGAGTTACGCCAACTGCGCGCCCGGCAGGGCCACAGCCTGCGCCAGCTCGGGGAGCGGCTGGGATGGGACTGGTCGCTCTTCGGGAAGATGGAGAAGGGCGAGACGCTCGGGAGCCCGGAGGTCGTGCAGGCGCTCGACCAGCACTATGGGACGCCGGGCCTGCTGCTGGCGCTGTGGGAGCTGGCCGCCGGTGACCATACGCAGTTCCGTGAGCGGTACCGGCAGTACATGGCGCTGGAAGCGGAGGCGGTCAGCCTGTGGCACTTCGCGGTGAGCGTGCTGCCGGGGCTGTTGCAGACCCCGGGGTACGCGCGGGAGGTACTGGCCGCGGGGGGCAGCAAGGGCGTTGAACTGGAGCAGCAGGTCGAGGCCCGGATGGGGAGGCGTGAGCTGCTCGAGGGAGAGGACGCGCCGCCGTTCCGGACGATCCTCGCCGAGGCGGTGCTGCGGACGCCGCTGCGGAGTGGGAGCGAATGGCGGGCGCAGCTGGAGCACTTGGCGGACATGGCCGAGCGGCCGAACGTAGCGCTTCACGTGCTTCCCTTCACCGCGGGACCGTACGGGCTGGACGGCACCGACGTGTGGTTTCTGCGGCTGCTGGACGGGCGTACCGTTGCGTACACGGAAAACGCACTTCGCGGCGAACTGGTCGAGGAGAGCGGCCTCGTGGAGCGTCTGCAACGTGTTTACGATGCGGTGCGCGACTGGGCACTGTCCCCGGTCGAGTCGCGGAAGTTCGTGCTGCGCCTATTGGAGGAAGTACCGTGCGATCCATCGACCTGAGTGCCGCTACCTGGCGCAAGAGTTCCCACAGCAACTCGGACGGAGGCGCGTGCGTCGAGGTGGCTGACGGGTTCACCGACCTCGTGCCCGTGCGCGACAGCAAGAACCCGCACGGCCCTGTGCTCGCGTTCGCGTTCGACGGCTGGGCCTCGTTCGTCACCGCCGTGAAGCGTGGTGAGCTGGGCGCCTGACCCGCGCCGAAGCACCGAAGCGTCACGACGGCCCCGCGTCCGCCTGTCCGGTGGGCGCGGGGCCGTCGCCGTTTCGGGCCGCCCGGCGCGGGCGGCCGCAGCGGCGGTCCCCGGATTCGGTGTAGTCACTCGTGCGCAGGCCGTAACCGCAAGCCCCGTGCGGACGTTGAGGTAATCGCACCAACGGATAAGAGCCGGACGTCGATCCGGCCAACGAGGGAGGAACCCCCCATGATGCGCATCATCAAGACCGTCGCGGTCACCGCGGCCGCCGGAGCTGCCGTGTTCGCCGGGGCGGGCCTGGCCGCCGCCGAGAGCGGTGCGCAGGGCGCGGCAGTGGGCTCGCCCGGTATCGGGTCCGGCAATGTGATCCAGGTTCCGGTGCACATCCCGGTCAACGCCTGCGGCAACACCGTCAGCGTGATCGGCGTGCTGAACCCGGCCTTCGGCAACGTCTGCGTCAACCACTGACCCGACGCGCCTCACGGTTGTGGCCTCCCGGTTCGCCCGGGAGGCCACAGCCGTGTTCAGAGGCCGTCGGCGGGCGGCGTCCGCCCGCGGGCGTTGCGGCGCCGGGCCGCGGGAGACCTCAGGAGGCGGGCTCGTTCCACAGGTCGCACTGGTGGTCCCGTGGGAACGTGGTGCTGCCCGTGATCCCTTCCGGCGCGAGCGTCTGGACCTTCGGGAAGAGGTGCCAGCGCGGGGCGTCCCCGGCGTACGGGACGCCCGTCTTCGCGAAGTTGGTCCAGTAGCCCAGCATCGCGTCCGCCAGGGCGTTCTGGGCGGGGGTGCCCTCGACGCCGCCGAAGACGTACCGGATCTCCGAGCCGTGCGGGGCGCCGAGCGGGAAGCTGACCGGCAGGTTCAGATGGTCCATGGCGTGCGGGTCGGCGAACTCGTACTGGTAGGAGCGGGTGTGCTCGGCCATCAGTTCCGCGGTGCGGGACTGGAGGCAGGCGAACTGGGAGTCCGTGAACACGGCGCCCAGCGCCTCGGCCGGACTGCCGTGGTCCGACAGCGGGTAGCGCGCCAGGATCGCCTCGGCCCGGTCGCCGTAGATCGCGCGGACCGCCGGCGGGTAGCCCTCCGCGGTGAGTTGCCGGCCGGCCAGGTCGTAGCTGCCGGCGACCGTGAGCCGGCCCTCGTCGGCGGTGGTGCCCTGGAGTACCGGGACGCGGTGGAAGCGGCCCTGTTCCAGCGCGTCCGGCACCTGGAGCGGCAGCACCTCGCCGTCCACGTTGGGGACCCAGCGCGCGTTCGGGCGCAGCGAGGCGGTGAGCACCTGGTCCGCGGGCCGGCCGCGCAGGCAGGCCACGTCGGCGCAGTCCAGGGACTTGGCCCAGGCCGCGCCGCTGTTCTGCTGTGACTCCTGGGTGGGCAGCGGGAACCCGCAGCCCGACTGGGCCACGGCCCGGTCGAACAGTCCGGCGGCGCGCGGCGAGACCAGGTTCTGGCAGACGCTGCCGCCGCCCGCCGACTCCCCGAAGACCGTCACCTCGTCCGGATCGCCGCCGAACGCCGCGATGTTGTCCCGCACCCAGCGCAGCGCGGCCTGCTGGTCCAGCAGCCCGTAGTTGCCGGACAGCCCGCGCGCGGACTCCTCGGCCAGGCCCGGGTGGGCCAGGTAGCCGAACGCGCCGAGCCGGTAGTTGAGGGTCACGTTGACCACGTCGCCCCGGGCGGCCAGCTCGCTGCCGTCGTAGAACGTGCCGGAGCCGACCGTGAATCCGCCGCCGTGGATCCACACCATCACGGGCCGCTTGCGCAGCGACCGTTCCGCGGGCGTGTGGACGTTGAGGTACAGGCAGTCCTCGCTGGGCGTGCCCGGCCCCGCCAGATTGCCCCAGGGTGTGGACTGGTCGGCCGACTGCATGCACGGGTTCCCCGGCGCCGTGGCGTCCCGGACGCCCGGCCAGCGCTCGGGCGGGGACGGCGGCTTCCACCGCCGCGTCCCGACCGGCGGCGCGGCGTACGGAATGCCGAGGTAGGAGTGCGCGGTCTCGCCCCGCTTCCCCTCCACCTGTCCGTACCGGGTCGTGACCGTGGGGCCTCCGGACGCCGTGGCCGTCGCACCGGCGGCGGCGCCGGTGCCGCCGGTGGTGTCGGCCGTTGCTGTCGCGGGCACGAGAGCCGTCGCGACGACCGACAGCAGCAGAGCGCCCGACAGCGCCACTCTGCGTCGCGTACGGGTCAATCGCCGGCGATTCGCCGCCAGGCGTTTCGAGAGCGGACCGGACATCGGCACCTCCGTGCGGAAGGATCGCGGAAACTGCCGGTGAGTCTCGCCGGGGACCGCGCGTCCGGCATCGTGTGAATCGCCGGTCTCCGCCGCCGCGGCACCCGCCGGGGGCCGGCGCCGGGCCCGGGCCGCACGCCCGCGCCGTGGTCCGCACCGTGCGTGCCCGTTCCGTTCCGATCCTGTGCTGATCGTATCGGTGAACTGGTTTGCCGCCGCCCGGAGTTGCCTAGGCTAGGCGTACGATGTGCGGCTCCCGCCGGTGTACGGCCGGGCCGCCGAGCGATGTCGAACGATGAGGTCTCCATGAACAGCACACCGCCTCCGGAATCAGGCATCCGGGACCTGGGACAGAACCGGCCGCACAGTGCGCGGGTCTACGACTACTTCCTCAACGGCAAGACCCACTACGCCGTGGACCGCGAGGTCGCCGAGCGGCTGCTGGAGGCGTTCCCCGGTTTCCGGACGGCGGCGCGGGCCAACCGGGCCTGGATGCACCGGGCCGCCCGCTTCCTGACCGACCGGGGCATACGCCAGTTCCTGGACATCGGCACCGGCATCCCGACGCGGCCGAACCTGCACGAGGTCGTGCAGGAGGTGGCCCCCGATTCCCGCGTCGTGTACGTGGACAACGACCCCATCGTGCTCGCCCACGCCCGCGCGCTGCTCGACAGCACCCCCGAGGGCCGCACCGCGTACCTCGAGGCGGACATCACCGGCCCGGCGGCGATCCTGGAGTCCGCCGAGCTGCGGGAGACGCTGGACTTCGGCGAGCCGGTGGCCCTGTGCCTGGTCGGCCTCTTCCACTACATCACCGACGAGCAGGACCCGTACGGCATCGTGCGGCAGCTCGTCGACGCCCTGCCGTCCGGCTCCTATCTGGCGTTCTCGCACTGCACCCCGGACTTCGCCCCGGAGGAGTGGGAGATGGCGATGGAGTTCTACAAACAGGACGGGGGGAGCGCCCAGGTCCGCAGCCGGTCCGAGATCGAGAAGTTCTTCAGCGGCCTGGACCTGGTCGAGCCCGGCGTGGTCGTCCCGCACCGCTGGTATCCGGACGAGGACACCCTGCGGCAGGTCGAGGCCGGGACGCTGGACGACGCCTCCGTCAGCCTCTGGGTCGGCGTCGCCCGCAAGCCCTGACCCCGCCGGGCCGGGCACCAGCCGAGACCATGGCCCGCCGGGCACGAGCCGAGACCCCGGCCCGCCGCTCCGGGCGACAAAAAGCCGCGCGGACGAACCGGGGCGTCAGCTCCTGATCCCCGCCGACCGCAGCCGCTCCCGTACCGCTTCCCGGGACGGGTCGGCCGGCGCCGGGCTCTCTCCCCCCGTGGCCGTGTCCTTGAAGCCGCTGGAGGTCGTGACGCACACGACCGGGCCCTCGAAGCCGTCCGGACCGGGCAGCGTACGCAGCCCCGCGAGCCCGGCGGCGGCCGACAGCTCCACCCAGAGGCCCCGGCGGGCGAGTTCGTCCCGGGCCCGGCGCATGTCCTCGTCGCTCACGGTGAGAGCCCGGCCCTCGCTGCGCCGGACGGCGACCACGCCCCGGTAGCCGCCCACGGGGCAGCTGATGCCGTACGCGTCGGTGGGGCCCACCTCGACCCTGGCGCCCGGCCGTCCGCTCCGCAGGGCGGCGGCGAGCGGACCGCCCGCCGCGGGCTCGCAGCTGAACAGGCGCGGCACGCCGGGCAGCAGGCCGAGCCGGTGGAGTTCGGAGAAGCCCTTCCAGACGCCGAACAGCAGCTCGCCGTATCCGGTGGGCAGGAACACCGCGGCGGGCATGCCGAGGTCGGCCGCGATCTCGTAGGCGACCGTCTTGTAGCCCTCCGGGCCGTAGGCGTGCCCGGTGTGGAACGGCGTGAGATTGCTGACCGGGTGGAATCCGTACGCGTCGGCGATCCAGCGGGTGAGCGGCCAGCGGTCGGCCACCGGTACGGGGAGGACCACCGCTCCGTAGGCGGTGACGAACGAGGCCATGGCGGGCGGCAGGCCGGCGGAGGTGAGCACCACGCAGCGCAGACCGGCGCGGGCCGCGTACGCCGCCGCCGACGCTCCGTGATTGCCGGAGGAGGCCACGACGACGCCGGGGGCCCCGGCCGCCACCGCGGCGCTGACCGTGCAGCGGTTGAGCCGGTCCTTGTGGCTCCAGGTGGGGTTGCGCGACTCGTCCTTGACGTACACCCCGTCGCCGATGTCGATCAGCGGGGTGCCGCCTTCGCCGAGCCCGGGAGCGGCCAGCGGCGGCAGCAGGGCGGACCAGCGGTCCAGCGCCGGACCCGGGCCCGCGGGCCGCGCGGTGAGGAAGCCGTCCGGGACCCGCGCGTAGTCGTAAGTGACCTCCACCGGGTACGACATGGCGTCCGTGCTGGTCCGCGGGCAGCCGCTGACCAGCGGGGGGAGGAGCGGGTAGCGGATCTCCGGGTCGCCCAGGGAACGCTGGGCCGTCGCCAGGGAACGCCGGTCCACCGCCGGGGAGTCGCCGGCCGGTGCCCCCGGGGAGGCGCTCACAGGGCGGGGGTCCCGGCGCGCGGGACCCGTCGTCGCGGCGGGCGCCGGTCCCGTGCCCGCTCTTGATACGCCGGAAGGATCATCCACCCAGGCTAGCCAACGCATGGTCGTCGCGGTGGCCGAAATCCCGCCCCGGGGCCGGCCGGCGCGGGGGCCGGATCCTGCCCCGGGGCCGATCGGCGCGCGAGGGCCCTGCCCCGGCGCCGGCCGGCGCGTGGGGATCTCGCCCCGGCCCGCCCCGGGGGCCCGTCGGTTCGGAGGCCGGATCCCGCCCCGCGGGGATCCCACCCCGGATAGCTCCCGGTTCACCTCCCGTGCACCAGGTCCGCCTGGTCCGGGATCACGCTGCCGTCCTCCCGCAGCACCGGGCCGAGCGTGCCGTCCGGTCGGGTGTAGCCGGTGGTGGAGCACGGGTAGCCGTCGTCCTTGC
This sequence comes from Streptomyces lycii, assembly GCF_009735685.1. Lineage (GTDB taxonomy): Bacteria > Actinomycetota > Actinomycetes > Streptomycetales > Streptomycetaceae > Streptomyces > Streptomyces lycii. The sequence continues at coordinate 30,447 of NZ_WHPN01000344.1, forward strand.
GCGGCAGCGGGTCGATGAACATCGGGTTGACCACCCAGGCACCGTCCGCGTTGTCGTAGGCGCGGCACATGAGTTCGGGTTTGTTGCGGTTGACGACGAGGTGCGCCCCGGTGGCGTCGCCGACGATCGTCACATCGGTGTCCGAGTCGCCCGCGCCGATCACCGGCCGCTTCTCCGGCGGCTGCTTCCGCCACGCGTCGGGACCGGTGACGCCGAACGCCTCCTCGTTCAGCCGGCACCGCTTCCCCTCGATGTACGGCATCACCGCGCCGCCCGCGCTGTCCGGCTCCCCGCCGCAGCCCTTTTGGACGTAGGTGATGCGCCCGCGCCGGTCGAGCACGTTGCGGATCGCGATCGTGTGCTCGCGGTCGACGCCCACCCCACCCGTCCAGGCGACGGTCACCGGAGTCGCCCCGGCGGAGTCCACCCACACCTCGAACCCGGCCTTCCGCAGTGTCCGGATCAGATCCACGATCTGCGGGTAGTACCGGGCGTACGCGTGCAGGGTGTGGCTGCCGACCCGCTGCGTGGCGCCGACGGGCGCGGCCAGCGCCTCCGCGCGGGACTTCCGGGCGTACGCCGTGACCTCCGCCTCGGTGTGCCCGGCGAACAGCTGCGGCACCCAGGCGTACTGCGGCAGGGTGCGGCGGCTGTTCCAGTCGCCCGCGAAGGCGTCGTGGCCGTTCGTCAGGGCGGCCTCGCTGCGGATGGAGAAGATCTCGTCCGTGCAGTCGGTGTCGGTGGAGGTGGGCAGCGGCTCGCCCGCCGGAACCTCCGTGCCGCAGGCCTCGGTCAGCGTCCGGACGGCCTCCTCGGTCAGCCAGGGACTGGTGTCGGACCAGCTCTCCGGCCGCAGGATCTTGTCGTGCTTCAGGGCCCAGGCGACGGCCAGGTCGGTGATGTCGTTCTTGGTGACCGTGTTGTCCCAGTCGAAGACCGCGACGGGCCGGTCGCCGCGGCCCGGACCGGACCGCGGGCCGGAGCACGTTCCGTATGTGTCGATCACCGACTGCAGGCGCTCCCTGTTCGCTCCGTACCACGGGAGGCCGGCGGACAGTTGGGGGCAGCGGTGCCCGCCGTTGCCGTCCGCGGCGGGCCGCGCGGCCGCGGGGACCGCGGGGACCGTGGCGGCGAGCACGGCGGCGGCCGTCAGCGTGACGGCGAGGCTCAGGGATCGGGTGCGCACGGGGCGGCTCCTTCGTGTCGGCACCGGCGGGACGCGTCGCACCGTACGCCCGGCCGTCACCCGGGCACACCACCGAATCGCGCCGACTCCCTGCCGTGGCGGGCGAGTTCACCGGTACGCCCGGTGGTCCGGGGGTGCCGCTGCCCGGCCGCAACCGGTACGCCCGGCGGCCCGGGGGAGCCGCTGCGGCCGTAACCGGGAGCCGCGACCGGAGCCGTGGATCGGCCGGCACCCGGAGCCGTGGGCCGGGCCGTACCCGGAGCCGTGGCCGGGCCCGCGGCCGTCCGGGGCAGCCGCGGCCGTCCGGAACCGCCGACGGCCGCACGGGACCGGGCACGCTGCCCGTCGCCCGGGTTGCCGGCGGGGCGCCCGGTGAGCGCGGCGCGCCACCAACTGCGCCACCCCGCGCGCTCCTGCCCGGCGCGCTCCTGCCCCGCGCGTACCCGCCCCGTGCGCACCCACCTCGCGCCCCCGCCCGGAGCTGCTGTCCGAGGCAGCGCACCCGCGTCCGGCTGCGCTACGCTGACCTGCAAGAACAGTCAGTCGTCGACCGCGGATCGCGGATACGGTCGGCAGCCCCGACAGCATCAGGGAGGCGACCGCCATGGCAGGCCTGCGTGCCGTGCAGAAGGAGATGACCCGCAAGCTCCTTCTGTCGACGGCGCTGGAGCTGTTCCAGGCCAAGGGGTACGCGGCGACCACGGTCAACGACATCGCCAAGGCGGCCGAGACGACGCGGGTCACCTTCTACGCGTACTTCCAGTCGCGCAGCGACCTGGCCCGCGCCCTGATCGGCGAGCTGAACGAGATGCTGGGTCGCGGCGAGTCACGGCGGCACGGCCCCACCGCGAGCGCGCTGGCCGCCGCCGTGCGGGAGGGTACCCACACGTCGCTCGCGAACTGGCTGGACGAGCGGTCGCGGCAGTGGGAGGCCGTCCGGCCGTACGTGAACGTCACCATCGAGGCGTCCCTGGTCGACCCGGAGCTGCGCGGACTGGCCGACGCGTGCTTCGAAGAGGTCGTCGCGGACATCGAGGAGGGCCTCGGGCAGGCCGGCCGTTTCGCCCCGGCCACCCGGCGGGCGCGGGCGCAGCTGGCGTTCGCCCAACTGCACCATGCCGCCCGGAACTGGGCGGAGGGCCGGTGGGGCCTCGACCGCGCGGAACTCGTCGCCGTACTCGCGGAGAGCTGGGCGGGCGTGCTGACGGACGGCGCGGAGCGCACCGGCGGAGCGGGCCGCGCCGGAGACTGATCCGGTACCGGAGCAGGCCGGAACCAGCCCCGGACCCGGAACCAGCCGCATTCCGGTTCCAGGTCCGGACCCGGTTCCAGGTCCGGACTTCCGGGACCAGGCGCGCACCTCCGGGGCCCCGGATCAGGCTCCGGTTCCGGTTCCGGTTGCGGAACCGGGGGCCCAAGTCCGGTTCGCGGCCCGGGATGCCTCCGCGCGGGGACGGCCCCGGCCGCTGCGGACCCGGCGTAGGTTGGGTGCCGTGCCCGACCTTCCCTCCGACGCTGAAGCCGAGCGGCTCCTGGACCGGCTGGGCGTCTCGCCCCGGGACCGGGACGAGACGCTGCAGGCACGCCCCGACCCGTCGCGGCATCCGGAGCTGTGGCGCCATCTGGAACGGTGCTGCCACGACGTGACGAGCCACATGGGGTCGGGACTTCCGCCCCACGGGTACCGGGGCCTGCCGGCCATGCCGACCGCCACCGACCCGGTGGCACTCCACCTGTACGTCTGGCTCCATCTCGCCGTCCTGCCCGAAACGCTCCGCTTCCACGCCCGGCTCGGCATCGACCCCGGGACGTCCTGGGAGACCTTGTCGAGCCTCGGCGCGGCACTGGCCGAGCACCGGGCCGTGCACGGCCTCGGCGGCATCGGGAGGTTCGGACAGTGGTGCCCGCCACTGCAGTTGCGCGGAGCCGAATACCGGCTCGGCCGCCTCGCGTTCGACCGCGGCCGCGGCGAGGGGCCGGACGGCACGACGGAGTTCCTGCTGCACATCCACGTCCCGCCCGGCGCGCCCCTGTCCCCGGACGCCTGCGGTGAATCCCTCGACCGGGCCCGCCTGTTCTTCGGCCGCCACTTCGCCGGCGAACCGGTCGGGCACTTCGTCTGCCACTCCTGGCTGCTCGACCCGCAGCTGACCGAATACCTCCCCGAGCGGTCGAACATCGTGCGTTTTCTCCGCCGCTTCGAGCTGAAGCCACTGGTGCCCGGAGAGCACGACCGCGCGGACGGCGACATGCTGGAACACGTCTTCGGACGGCCCGGCCGGGACGGGCCGGTCGGCGCGGAGCTGCTCGCGGAGCTGCCCCGGGACACCGCGCTGCGGGAGGCGTATGTGACACACCTCCGCTCCGGACGGCACTGGCACGCCCGCACCGGCTGGATCGCCCACCGACCGGCGGTGGGACGCCCTTCGCCGCCGACCGCCGCGGCACCGGTCACCGCACGCGGCTGAAGGCCCCGCACGCCGGGATTCCCGTCCGCGCGGTCAGCCGCCGGCTTTCCGGGGACGAGCGCCCTGCCGCTGCCGGTCCGGCATGATTCCGCAGGTGTCGTGGAAGGCCCGGCGCACGGTGGTGATGCCGTCTCCCGCTCTGGTCGGGTGCACCCGGTTGGTCAGCAGCACGGCGTAGCGCCGCGTGGCCGGATCGACCCACAGGCTCGTACCGGTGAAGCCGGTGTGCCCGTACGAGTCCCCGCCGAACACCGTCCCGACCGGTGAGCCCGCCGGATCCCGGCCCTGCCAGGCCAGGGCGCGCCGCAGTTCCAGGCCGTCCGTATGGGGCGCCGTCATCAGGGCGAAGGTGCCGGGGCGCAGCAGCCCCCGGCCCCCGCCGGCGAGCGCGGTGCCGAGCAGTTCCATGTCCCCCAGCGTGGAGAACAGGCCCGCGTGGCCGCCGACGCCGCCGAGCACCACGGCGTTCTCGTCGTGGACCTCGCCGACGACGACGCGGCCGCGCCAGGGGCAGTTCTCGGTGGCCACCGCCCGCGCGCGGCCCTCGGCGTCCGGGCGGAAGACGGTCTGCCGCATGCCGAGCGGCGCGCACACCAGGTCCCGCACCAGCACGTCCAGGGGCTGCCCGGCCGCCGCCTCGGCGATCAGGCCCAGAATGATGAAACCCTGGGAGGAGTACTGGACGCGGGTGCCGGGCTTCGCGGTCAGCGGCAGCAGCCGTACGGCGTCCAGCAGGGACGCGCGGGCCGGGTGCTCGCGGTAGAGCGCCACCTGCCCCGGGATCCCCGACGTGTGGGTGAGGAGCTGCCGCAGCGTCAGCTCCGCCTTGTCTCCGCCCCGGTAGTCCGGCAGATACGTGCCCACGGTCGCGTCGAGCCCGAGCACGCCGCGCTCGACGAGTGCCATGACCGCGAGACCGACGACCGGCTTCGTCACCGAGGCGAGGTCCCAGAGGTCACCGCCGTCCAGCGGCGGTCCGTCCCAGCTCCGGGTGCCCGTCCAGCCCCGGTCCACCGGTCCGCCCGGCCCTCCCGCGGACCAGGCGGCGCCCGAGTAGACGCGCCGGCCGCGGCCGTCGGCGAGGAGCCGGGCAAGGGGGCTCAACGGCCCTCTCCCCGGCGGGCCGGTTTCACCACGCCCAGAGCCGGCGGCTGCGCGCCGAGGCCGGCGGACACCGTGCGGGCGGCGGCGCGGACCATCGGGCCGAACACCTCCACGCTGTCCGGGTCCAGGGTGAAGGCCAGGCCGCAGATGCCCATCGCGCCGACGACCCGGCCCTCCGCGTCCAGCACGGGAGCCGCCACCGACCGTACGTCCGGCGCGTCGTACTCGTCGTCGACGGCGTAACCGCGGAGCGCCGCCTGCGCCAGCACCGCGCGGAGCGCGGCGGGTTCGGTGGGTGTGTGCGCGGTGTGCGCATCGAGGCCCGGCGCGTCCAGGACGGCGCCGACGTCCTCGGGGGGCATCGCCGAGAGCATGGCCAGCCCCACTCCGCAGGTGTGCAGCGGGGAGCGGTGACCCGGCCGGGTGTCCATGCGGTACTCGCGGGCCGGTTCGGACTGCTCCAGACAGACGGCTTCCGAGGCGTGGCGTACGGCGTAGACCGCGACGTGCCCGGTGCGTTGGCGCAGGTCGGCGAGGGCGGGGCGGGCGAGTTCGAGGGCGCGGCTCTCGTTGAGGGCCGCGGCGGCCAGGCCCAGGAGGCGGGGACCCGCCCGGTACGTGCCGCCTTCCGCGGGTTCGGCGAAGCCGTTCTCCGCCATCGTCCGCAGGTGCCGGTGGACGGTGGGTTTGGCCAGTCCCGTCCGGCGGGCGATCTCGCCCAGCCGGTGGGGACCGCCGGGCCGGGCGAGTGCTTCGAGCACCTCCATCGCCTTGTCGACGGGGCCCTTCACGACTTCTCTGCCGACCGACCGGGTGTTGACCGCTTTCACCATGTCGCTTAGCTTAACCCAACCGCATTCCATTTGACGGAACGTAGGTGTTGTTCAGTGGAACGAAAATCTCAGGAGCGCCCGGTGGACCACAGCCGTCCGGCCCGGCGCGACGTCCTGCGGACCGGCGGCCTGCTGCTGGGAGGTCTCAGTGCCCCGGTGCTCCTCGGCGGGTGCGGCACGACGGCCGCAGCGGGCGGGAAGGGCAACGTCCTGCGGGTCTCCCAACCGGGTGACCCCAAGACGCTGGACCCGCAGAAGCAGGGCGACATGGTGTCGATGAACGTCCTGATCAACCTGTTCGACACGCTCACCACCCGCGGCCGGGACAACGAGCTGCACCCCGGGCTCGCCCTCGCCTGGAAGCCCACCGGCCGGCGCACCTGGCGCTTCACCCTCCGCCCCCGGGTGACCTTCCACAACGGTGAGGCGTGTGACGCGCGGGCCGTCGCCTTCAGCATCAAGCGGCTGCTCGACCCCGCCACCAAGTCACCGATCGTGGAACTCCGCTACGTCGAGGACGTCACCGTCGTCGACCGGCTCACCGTGGACATCCACACCACCGTGCACGACCCGATCCTCCCCGCCAAGCTCTCGCTGTTCGGCGGCGTGGTCGTCCCGCCGCGCCATCTGTCCGAGGTGGGCGACGCCGGTTTCGCCGAACGGCCGGTCGGCACCGGTCCCTTCACGTTCGTCCGCTGGCAGCGCGACCACGAACTGGTCCTGCGGTCCCACGACGGCCACTGGCGGGGCCGGCCGAGCATCGACGGCCTCGTCTTCAGTCCCGCGCCCAACGCCTCCTCCTCGCTGGCCGCCCTGCAGAGCGGCGGTGTCGACCTCGTCGCCGGGCTCACCCCGGACGCCGCCCAGCAGCTCGAGGGCTACTCCGGTGTCACCCTGGACGGCTACACGGGGATCCGCACGTCCTATGTCTCCCTGAACACCCTGGAACGGGGACCGCTCCGAGACCGCCGGGTGCGCCGGGCACTCAACCACGCCGTCGACGTGCCCCTGCTGATCAAGGCCGTGGCCGGCGGCATGGCCACCGAGACGCCCGCCCTGGTGCCGCGCGGTGCCTTCGGTTTCGACCCCACCGTCAAGCCCTTCACCCGCTCGGTGAGGACCGCGCGGGCCCTGCTCGCCGACGCCGGCTACCCGCACGGCTTCACCACGACGCTCACCGCGTCCAACGTCGACTCCAATGTCGCGGAGGCCCTCTCCGGGCTGCTGGCCGAAGCCGGGGTGCGGGCCCGTGTCAACCTTCTCGATCCCGGCACGTACGCCGCCCGGCTCACCTCCGACAACCCGGGGGCGCTCGGCCCGATGTACCTCGCCGCCAGCACCGTCTGGACGCTGGACGGGCAGAGCATCGTCCAGTCGAACGTACGCAGTGACCGCCGCCAGAGCCGCTGGCACTCCGAGGAGGCCGACCGTCTCATCGACGTCGAGGAGCTGTCCGAGGACCCGGGGGAGCGCAAGCGGGCCTTCTCCGACCTGCAACGGCTGATGCGGGAGGAAGCACCGTTCGTCTTCCTCTACCAGATGGACAACATCTTCGCCCGCAACGACCGGCCCCGCTGGAAGCCGGGCGCCGCGGGAGTCCTGGCCATGCACAGTGCGGAGATCTCCCGATGAGCGACCTCACCCCCGACAAGCCGCCCGCCCCCGCGGACACCGCGCCGCGCCGCCGGGACACGACCGGGCTGCTGCGCACCGTGCTCAAGCGCCTCGGCACCGCCCTGCTCGTCCTGCTGTGCACGGCGACCGTCTCCTTCTTCCTCGTACGGCTGTCCGGCGACCCCGTGAAGATCCTGCTGCCGCCCGACGCCACGGCCCGGCAGGAGAGCGTGCTCCGGGCGTCCCTGGGCCTCGACCGGCCGCTGGTCACGCAGTACCTCGACTATCTCTGGGGGCTGCCCCGCCTCGACTTCGGCAACTCCCTGGTTCACGGGCGTCCCGTCGGCGAGATCCTGGCCGAGCGGCTGCCCGCCACCGTCGAACTGGCCGCCGCCGCCCTGCTGCTGACGCTCCTCGTCGCCGTCCCGGCGGGCGTCTTCGCCGCGATGCGCCGCGGCCGCGGCTCCGACCACACCGTGATGACCGGCGTGCTGCTCGGCCAGTCCACCCCGCCGTTCTGGGTCGGCATCCTGCTCATCCTGGTGTTCGCCGTCTGGACACACGCCCTGCCCGCGTCCGGATACGGCACCTGGGCCAACCTGGTCCTGCCGGCCGTCACACTCGCCGTCTACTCCGTCGCCGTCGTCGCGCGCCTGCTGCGCTCCTCGCTGATCGACGTCCTGTCCTCCGACCACATCCGCAGCGCCCGCGCCAAGGGCTTCGGGCCGCTGAAGGTGGTCCTCCGCCACGGGCTGCGCAACGCCTCGCTGCCCGTGGTGACCGTCGTCGGCCTCGAAGTCGGGAACCTGCTCGGCGGGGCCATCCTCACCGAACGCGTCTTCTCCTGGCCCGGAGTCGGACAGCTGACCGTCGAGGCGGTCTCCAACCGGGACTTCCCGCTCGTCCAGGCCACCGTCCTGTTCTTCGCCGCCACGTTCGTCGTGGTGAACCTGCTCGTCGATCTCTCCTACAGCTTCCTCGACCCGAGGGTGAGGACGTCACGATGACTGTCACATCACCTGCCGCGGCCCGCCCGGCACCCGCACGGGCACCGTCCGGCGGCTCCCGGTCCGCCGTGCCGCGTGCCCTGCTGCGGAACAAGCTCGCCGTCCTGGCGCTGGCCGTGCTCGCACTCCTGCTGGCCGCCGCCCTGTTCGCCCCGCTCGTCGCCCCCCACGATCCCAACGCGCAGAACCTCCTGATGCGGCTGCGGCCCCCCGCCTGGCAGGACGGCGGCACCCGCGCCCATCTCCTCGGCACCGACCAGCTCGGCCGGGACATGCTCTCGCGTGTCGTCCACGGTTCCCGGGTCTCGCTGCTCGTCGGCGCGGGAGCCGCCCTCCTCGCCGGCGTCATCGGCACCGCCGTCGGACTGGTCTCCGGCTACTTCGGCGGCTGGGCCGACCGGACGCTCATGCGGCTCGCCGACGTCCAGCTCGCCTTTCCGTCGCTGCTCCTGGCCCTGGCCGTCGTCGGCTTCCTCGGCTCGGGCCTCGGGTACGTGATCCTGGTGCTCGGCTTCACCGGCTGGGTCTCGTACGCCCGGGTCGTACGCTCCGAGGTGATGTCCCTGCGCACGCGGGACTTCGTCACCGAGGCCCGGGCCATCGGCGTCACCGACATCACCCTCATGCGCCGCCACCTGCTGCCCAACGTGATGGCGCCGCTGGCCACCATCGGCACCCTGCACGTCGCGGCCGCGATCGTCGCCGAGGCGTCCCTGAGCTATCTGGGCCTGGGCGTGCCCAAGGAGACGGTCACCTGGGGCTCCATGCTCTCCGACGGCCAGCTCTATCTGGGCACCTCCTGGTGGGCCGCCGTCTTCCCCGGCATCGCGCTGATGCTGACCTCACTCGCCATCAACATCACCGGCGACGCCCTGCGGGACGTCGCGGACCCGAAGGCGTACCGCCGATGACCCACGACCGACCCGCCCCCGACCCGTCCCGGCGGCCTGCGGACGAGCAGCCGCTGCTGGAGATCAACCACCTCGGCGTCGACTTCGCACTCGGCACCTCCGTCGTGCACGCCGTCCGGGACGTCTCCCTCCACGTCCGCGCCGGGGAAACCCTCGCCGTCGTCGGGGAGTCGGGCAGCGGGAAGACCGCCACCGCGCTGTCCGTGCTGCGGCTCAACCCCAGCCCGCCCTGTGTCTACCCGAGCGGCGAAATCCTCTTCGACGGACACGACCTGCTCCGGCTCCCGGAGAAGCAGCTGGGGCGGATCCGCGGCCGCGACATCGCCATGGTCTTCCAGGACCCGATGACCTGCCTCGACCCGCTCCAGCGCGTCGGAGCGCAAGTGGCCGAGGTGCTCCGGCACCACACCGGCATGTCCCGCGCCGAGGCCCGGGAAGCCGCGCTCGCCGCGCTGGACGAGGTCGGCATCCCCGACCCCGCCCTCCGCTTCCGGCAGTACCCGCACGAGCTGTCCGGCGGCCTGCGCCAGCGCGTGATGATCGCGACGGCGCTGGTGGCCCGTCCCCGGCTGCTCATCGCCGACGAGCCGACCACCGCCCTGGACGTCACCGTGCAGCGGCAGATCCTCGATCTCCTCGTCGCCCTCCAGCACAAGCACCGGATGGCGGTCCTCCTGATCACCCACGACCTCGCGGTCGTCGCGGAGACCGCCGACCGCGTCGCGGTCATGAACCGGGGCGAGGTCGTCGAGACCGGTGACGTGCTGGACGTCTTCGAACACCCGGCCGACGACTACACCCGCACGTTGCTGGCCGCCACCCCGCGACTGGAGGCAGCATGAGCCCCGAAGCCACCGCACCGGCGCCCGCGGCCGGAAAACCCCTGCTGGAACTCGTCGGCCTGCGCAAGGAATTCGGAACCGGCACGGTGAACGTCGCGGTCGACGACGTATCCCTCGAGGTGTACGAGGGCGAGACCCTGGCCCTGGTCGGCGAGTCCGGCTGCGGCAAGACCACCCTCACCCGGCTGCTGCTCAAGCTCCTCCCGCCCACCGCCGGAAGCGTGCGCTTCGACGGACAGGACCTCGCCGCCCTCTCCGCGGCCGGCCTGCGCTCCGTGCGCCGCGAGATGCAAGTGGTCCTCCAGGACCCGTACTCCAGCATGAACCCGCGGATGCGCATCACCGACATCGTCGCCGAGCCACTGATCACCCACGACCCGGCGGCACGCGGACGGCGCGCCCGGGCCCGCACCAGGGAACGGGTCGGCGAGCTGCTGGAGGCCGTGGGGCTGGACGCCGGCATCCAGGACCGCTATCCGCACGAGTTCTCCGGCGGCCAGCGCCAGCGTGTCTCGATCGCCCGCGCCCTGGCGCTCCGACCCCGCCTGCTGGTCCTCGACGAACCCACCAGCGCCCTGGACGTCTCCGTGCAGGCCACCGTCCTCGACCTGCTGGCGGAGCTGCAGCAACGGCTCGGGCTCACCTATGTGTTCGTCTCGCACAACCTCGCCGTCGTACGGCAGGTGGCGGACCGGGTCGCCGTGATGCGCGGCGGCCGCCTGGTCGAGGTGGGCGCGGCGGAGGCGGTCCTGCGCACTCCGCGCCACCCCTACACGCGGCAACTGCTCGACGCGGTGCCCGTGCTCGACCCGCGCAGAGGCCGCCGTGCCGCCGCCCGTCCGGCCCCGACGAGGGAAGAGAGCCGATGACCGCCCGCACCCTATGCGCGGGACAGCACCAGTCCCGCGCCGCCGAGCAGCGCGACGTCGTCGACGGCTGCCGTGCTGACCAGCACCCGGGGCTGCTCGGCGCCCTCGAAGGCACCGGCCTCGCGCAGCCGCTCCTCCAGCGCGGCGCGGAACCCCTCACCACCCTCGCGCGCCTCGCCGTGCAGGATGAAGAGGCCGGGCGCGAAGAGCTGCTGCATGTTCGCCAGCCCCAGCGCGAGGTTCCGCACGTACTCCTCCACCACCCGCCCGGCGGATTCGCCCCCGCGGTTCACCAGCGCGTCCAGCGACGTGTCGTCCCCGAGTCCCGCGGCACGAGCCCGGGCCCGCAGCCAGCCGGTGGTGGCCAAGGTCTTCCAGCAGCCCCGCTTCCCGCAGGTGCACCGCTCACCGGTGGCCGCCACGGTCATGTGCGCGCCGCTGCGCCCGCCGGGCGGGGCCACCACCTCGCCGTCGTAGAGGATGCCCACCCCGAGCACCTCGCCGGTCGAGACCGACGCGAAGGACCGCCGTCCACGCCCCGCGCCGAACCAGCGGTCGCCGAGCACCTGGAGCCGCGCCCGGTGCTCCACCCGCACGCTCGCCCCGGTGAGCGCGGCGAGCCGCTCCGTGACCGGGTACCCGCGCAGTCCGGGTACGTCGTTCACCTCCAGGATCAGTCCCGCCCGGGGATCCACCAGCCCGGCGGCGGCCACCCCGATGCCCCGGATCGCGTGACCGGCGAAGATCCCGGCCGCTTCGGCCAGTGCCGCACCGATGTCCGCCGGGGCGGCGGTGGCCGCGTCGTACGACGTCTCGGCGCGGTCCACGATCTCGCCCGCCACGGACAGCACGGCGGCCCTCACCCGGCCCGGGACCAGCTCGACGGCCCCCAGCCGCCGCGGTGCCGGGGGAGCGGCCGGTCGCGGCGCTGCCTCGGTGACCAGCCGCAACGGAGAACGTTTGTGGACCATGCGCCGACTCTGCCACGGCCCTGTTTCGGAGAGGTAGGACCGTGAGCCAATCGAGACTGAGCGCCCTCACCTGGCGCGAGGTGCGGCGGGCCGGGGAGCGGGGCATCGCCCTGCTGCCCATCGGCTCGCAGGAGCAGCACGCCGGGCACCTCCCGATGGGAACCGACACCCTGCTGGTCGAGGCCGTCGTGGACCGGGCGCTGGACGTCCTCGGCCGGGAGGACTCCGCGCCCGAGCTGGTCCGGTTGCCGGTGCTGCCCTTCGGGCACAGCCCGCACCATCTGTTCGCCGCCGCCGTCTCGCTCTCCGCGGCGACGCTGGGCGCGGTCCTGGAGGAGGTCCTGGACTCGCTGGCGGCCAGCGGCCACCGCCGCGTCGTGGTCGTCAACGGGCACGGCGGCAACGACGAGGTCATGCGGCTCGCCGTGAAGCGGTTCGCGCTGCGTTCACCGGTGACGGTCGCCGCCTGCTCGTACTGGACCCTCACCGCGGGGGAGGAGGAAGCGGGCCGGCCGGAGGTCACCCCCGGACATGCCGGCTGGTTCGAGACCTCGCTGATGCTGGCCGCCCACCCGGAACTGGTGCGCACACCGGTGCCGGCCCGCGCCTCCGTCGAACCGCCGCCCCTGTTCGACAACCCGCCCTACGCGGGCCTGACCGTGGAACGCCACGGGGAGTGGGAGCGGGTCGACGGCTCCACGGACGACGCCTCCGACGCCGACGCGGCCCGCGGCGCCCGGCTGCTGGACGACCGGGCGCGGGGGCTGGCCCGCGCGATCCGGGCCTTCGACACGGCGACGCGCTGAGCACCTCCCGGCGAGCGTGCGCGGGTCCCGCCACGAGCCGGTCACCCCGATGACGCGAGGAGAAGAACATGAAGATCACCGATGTCGACGTGTGGGTCGTCAACCTGCCGCTCGTCAACCCGTTCACCAGTTCCTTCGAGACCAAGACGGGGGAGACGCGCACCGTGGTGCGCATCCGCACCGACGACGGCGTCGAGGGCTGGGGCGAGACGATGTGGGGCAGGCCGGTCGCCGCGATCGTCCGGTCGATGGCCCCGGACCTGATCGGCACCAGCCCGTTCGCGCTGGAGAGCTTCCACCGCAAGCAGCACATGGTGCCGTTCTTCCACGGTTACCTCGGCTACGCGGCGATCGCCGCCGTCGACGTCGCCTGCTGGGACGCGATGGGCAAGGCCACCGGGCAGTCCGTGACCGACCTGCTGGGCGGCCCCGTGCGGGACGAGGTGCCGATCACCGCGCTCGTCACCCGCGCCGACGCTCCGGGCGCGGGGGGAGCGGACCTGCCCGCGGTGCTGGCGGAGCATGCCGTACGCGTGGTGACGGAGGGCGGCTTCGAGGCCGTCAAGCTCAAGGGAACGAAGGACTGCGCGGGGGATGTCGCCATCCTGCGGGCGGTGCGCCAGGCGCTGCCCGCGGTGAACCTGCGCGTCGATCCGAACGCGGCCTGGTCCGTTCCCGACTCGGTACGCGCCGGGATCGCGCTGGAGGAACTGGACCTGGAGTACCTGGAGGACCCGTGTGCCGGAATCGAGGGCATGAGCCAGGTGAAGGCGAAGGTGCGCATCCCGCTGTGCACCAACATGTGCGTCGTCCGCTTCGAGGAATTCGCGCCCGCCATGCGGCTGAACGCGGTGGACGTCATCCACGGTGACGTCTACAAGTGGGGCGGCATCGCGGCGACCAAGGCGCTCGCCGCGCACTGCGAGACCTTCGGCCTGGGCATGAACCTGCACAGCGGGGGAGAACTCGGCATCGCCACCGCGGCACACCTGGCCGTCGTCGCCGCCACACCCGTACTCTCCCGCGCGATCGACAGCATGTACTACCTGCACGCGGACGACATCATCGAACCGCTGCACCTGGAGAACGGCCGGCTGCGGGTGCCGGCCGGGCCGGGCCTGGGCGTCAGCGTGGACGAGGACAAGCTCCGGCACTACGCCGCGGTCAACGAGCGGGACGGTGACCTGACGGGATGAGTGGACGGACCGGCGGGCGGGCGGTGCACGCGCCCGGCGCTCCCCCCGCCCCCGTCGCGCCCTGCCGAGCACCGGCCGGGCGGGAAACCCGGCAGCACAACAGCGAAAGCCCAGAAGCGAAAAGCACAGAGGCGCAGGAGCACAGAGGCGCAGGAGCACAGAGGCGCAGGAGTGCAGACGCCCAGGAGCGAGGAATCGCAGAAGCGCGAAAGCACAGAAACGGGCAATGAGCGCCCCGGGCGGGTGATACCGGCAGTCGTGCCCGGACTCGTCGGAAAACGGTCATCGGCCCGGAGGCCGGCTTCTGCCGTAGGGTGCATTCGGCACAGGGCGGACAGGAGACTGAGATGGCCGGGACGACGGTGACCGAGGTGATGGCCGAACTGGCCGAACTCGAGGACCCGAAGGTACGCGAGGTGAACGAGAGACACGGTGACGATCACGGTGTGAATCTCGGCAAGCTGCGCGCGCTCGCGAAGCGGCTGAAGACACAGCAGGAACTCGCGCGCCGGCTCTGGGCCACGGAGGACACCCCGGCGAGACTGCTGGCGCTCCTGATCTGCCGCCCGAAGTCGTTCGAGCGCGACGAATTGGACGCCATGCTGCGCGAGGCGCGCACACCCAAGGTGCACGACTGGCTCGTGAATTACGTGGCGAAGAAAAGCCCGCACGCCGAAGAGCTGCGCCTTGCCTGGTCCGCCGACGCGGATCCGGTGGTCGCGAGTGCCGGCTGGGCGCTGACGGCCGAACGCGTCACGAAGAAGCCCGAGGGCCTGGACCTCGCGGGACTGCTCGATGTCATCGAGGCGGAGATGAAGGACGCCCCGGACCGGCTGCAGTGGGCGATGAACAACTGCCTGGCTCAGATCGGGATCGCCCACGCCGAGCACCGCACCCGTGCCATCGCCATCGGCAACCGCCTGGAGGTGCTCAAGGACTATCCGACGTCTCCGGGCTGCACTTCTCCGTTCGCTCCCGTCTGGATCAACGAAATGGTCCGGCGGCAGCAGGGCGGTTAGCGGGATTGACGTTCCGGCGGAGAGGCGTTTCCGTTCCGCCTGGTCCGCCTGGTCCGCCTGGTCCGCCTGGTCCGCCTGGTCCGCCTGGTCCGCCTGGTCCGCCTTTTCGCCTTTTCGCACGGGCACCGCCTCAGCAGCGGGCTGCCTTTACCCGACGCCGGAGCGAAGGGAATCAACAGCCCTGGAATCGCGCCGGAGAGTCACCGGAGCCCCGGAATCGCGCTGGAGATCCACCGGAACCCGTTGCCGGGAGCGGTCGACCGGCGGGACGGCACCGTGAACCGAATCCCGGCATTGGCGCCATTTCAACGCGTATACGGGACGAGACCGGCCTTTCGCGCCCCTTGATCCGGATTGCAACCCGCCGCCCGCGCGCCGCGTCCTTGTGGGCGTGACCGAACCACCCGGCCTCCCCGGCCCCGCCGACCACACCGACTCCGACGGCGACGAAGCGTCCCTCCGTCCCGGCCCGCTGTGGCGCCATGCCCTGTGGGTGGCGGGCGTCACCGCCTTCGGGGCGGGCATGGCCTGGGCCAACGCGTCGCACCGCGTCGGCCCCGACGAGTACGGGATACCGCTCGCGGTTCCGGGGCAGGTGTGGCCGTACCTGCTGACCTGGATCGCGACCGGTCTGACGGTGGCAGCCGCGCTGCGGGCCGCCGCCACGAGGGTTCCGCTGGTCTGCCCGGAGGTGCCCGCGATCGTGCTCACCTTCATGGGCGCCCGGCTCTCACTGGGCTGGCGGCCGGAGCCGCCGGCGCTCTGTGCGATGGTCGCGGTCGCGCTGACGGTGACGGTCGTATGGTGCGCCGTGGCGCTGCGCCACGGCCTTCCCGGCCAGGGCGGGCGGCGCGTCGCCGATGACGGCCGTCGGGCCGGGTAGGGGCGGACCGGCGGCGGCCGCCGCCGGTAACTCAGGCGGGGCGGCCGTGTGGTGTGCCGGGCAGGCGCGGCAGGGCGGGCGCCGGCAACGGATCGCCGTTGTACCCCTCCACCCGCCCGAATCTCCGCCCGGCCACCCAGTCCTCCCGGGCCTGCTTGACCGCGTCGTGGGAACCGCCGACGAAGTTCCACCACATGACGATCGGCTCCTCGAACGGCTCGCCGCCGATGAGCAGGGCCCGCGTCGGCTCCCGTACGTCGATCCGCAGTTCGTCGCGGCCCCGGCCCAGATAGCCGAGCCGTCCCGGCCGCAGCGGTTCGCCGTGGACGGCGATCTCACCCTCCAGGACCACGACCGCGTACTCGAAGCCGGTCCGCAGCGGCACGGTCGTGGACCGGTGCAGAGCCAGCTCGGCGCCCATCAGCGGTGTGTCGTGCCGGGCGGGGCTGGTGAGACCGCCGAACTCGCCCATGAGCACGGTCGCCACGGCCCCGTCCAGCTCGCCCCGCGGCAGTTCCGCGTGGTGCTCGAAGGCCGCGGGCCCGTGCCGGGTCGCCTCCGGCAGTGCCACCCACAGCTGGATGCCCTCCAGGACGCCGCGGTAGTGCCCGGTGTCCACCTCGGCGTGCGAGACGGCGTTGCCGGCGGTCATCAGATTGAGCTGACCGGGCTTGATCACCTGTTCCGAGCCCAGGCTGTCGAGGTGCAGCGCCTGGCCGTCGGTGAGCCAGGTGACGGTCTGGAGCCCGATGTGGGGGTGCGGCCCGATGTCCAGGCCGCTGTTCCCGGTGATGTCGGCGGGGCCCATGTGGTCGGCGAAGCACCAGGCGCCCACCGTACGGCGGCCCCGGCGCGGCAGCGCCCGCCGGACGCGCAGCCCGCCGATCCGCGCCTCGCGGCTGTCACCGACCTCGACGCAGGGCGCCGACGGGTGTCCGGTGTCGGCGCGGGAAGCCGGCGCGTCGACCGTGCTGACGGGTCCGCTCATGACAGAACCTCTTCTCCGTACGGGCACCGGCGGACCGGCACCCCGGGTGGGCGTCACACGCCGCGCCGCACCCCGAGGCGATTCCGAAACGGTGCAAAACGCCCCGGGTGGGCCGTACCCGGAGGAGACCAGGCACACTTCAGGCACAGCGTTCTCACCATCAAGAGGATCACACATGATCACGTTGACGAAGGAAGACGGCCCGGCTGACCTCGACGGGGTCACCCATCTGTCGATCGGGGTGTCCTGGGACCCGACCGTGGGCAGCAGCGGCGGACTGATGGGCAAGCTCCGCCAGAAGGCGGGAACCGACCTCGACCTGATCGCCATCGCGATGCAGGGCGCGGACCCCGTACGGCTGGCCGGGCTGGACTCCCTGGACCCGCTGGGCAACGGTTCCCTGGTGCACACCGGCGACAACCAGACCGGGCACGGGGACGGCGACGACGAGACGGTGAACGTCGAGTTCTCCCGGATCCCCTCCAACATCACCGCCATCGTCTTCGTCGCCGCCGCGTACAAGAAGCGCAGCTCCTTCCAGAACGCGCGGAACATCAGCTTCAAGGTGTACGACGCGACGGGCGGCAGCACCCAGCAGGTCGCGGACATCTGGCCCAGCATGCTCACCAACGACAACGCCTGCGCCGTGGCCAAGGCGGTCCGCAACGGGGCGACCTGGCAGCTCCAGGTCATCAACGAGACCGGCAAGATCAAGCAGGGGGACGAGCAGGGCCTGATGCGGTTCGCCGTGAGCAAGTAGCGGCGGTGCGGGGGGTGCCGGGGGTGCCGGTGCGCCGCCGTTCCGGGCGGCGGGCCCGGCCGGGGCCGCACGGGGTGACGTACGGCCGTACGCGGTGGTGCGTCGGCCGTACCCGTTGGCGTTCCGGTCGGTGGCGCGCGGCCGCGTTCCGCCCGTACGCGGCGGCGCGCCGGCCCGCTCCCGGCGCTCCTGACGCCCCCTCCGCGGCACCGGGAACCGCCGCTCGGGCGGGGGCGGTGCGGTCCGGCGGTTTCTCCGTACCGGCGGTGTCTCCGGGCCGCCGCGCCGTGCCGTCTCCTGATCACCGGGGCCGTCCCGCACGCCGGGACCTGGGCGAAAGCCGGTGGTCAGGGACTCCGCACTGTGCTTCCATGCCGCGATGGAGTCGGAGATGGAGACGGAGACGGAGACCGGGCCCCGGCGCGGGCCCGCGTATGAGACCGGAGCCGGGAGCGAGCCCGGGAACGGCACCGGGCCCCAACGCGAGCCCCAGCCCGAGCCCCAGCCCCGGCCTCACAGCGGAGGCGGAAGCGTCTCCGGCGGAGCCGCGGCGGACCGGTGCGTCCGGGACCGCGCCGACGGCGGCCTCGACGACCGCGCCGACCGCGTCCGGGACCGCACCGACCGCGACCTCGACGACTGCGTAAGGGTGCTGGCAGAGGTCCACCAGCACGACGGCTACCCGGTGAACTGGCCCGGTCGTCCTCGCGCGTGGCTGTCCCCGGCATCGCTCCTCGCCGCATGGGTGGTGCGGCTGGACGGCCGGACCGCCGGTCATGCCGGCCTGGCCCGGAGCGCCCCGGGAGACGCGGCCCCCGTGCTCTGGAGCGCCCGTCCGGGGGCGGGCGGCGACACGACCGCCGTGGTCAACCGGCTGTTCGTCGCCCCGTGGGCCCGCGGCCACGGCATCGGTACGGCACTGATGGAACGGGTGGCCGCGGAAGCGCGGGCCCGCGGCCTGCACCCGGTCCTCGACGTGCTGGATTCCGACACCGCCGCCGCAGCGCTGTACGAACGGCTCGGATGGCAACTGCTGGGCAGGGTTGAGCGGCAGTGGGGGCCGAGGCGGGTGACGCTCCGGTGCTACGCGGCGCCGGGCCCGACACGCCGGCCCTCCTGCGACCCGCCCCGGCTCAGCCCTTCACGGTGAAGTCCGCCCGCAGCAGCGCCTCCTCCCGCGACGAGGGGCCCACCAACAGCTCGAAGCCGCCCGGTTCCACCACACGGTTGCCCTTGGCGTCCACCAGGGTGCATGCCGCGGCCGGAAGCTCGATCGCCACCTCGCGGGACTCGCCCGGGGCCAGCCGCACCTGCCGGTACGTCTTCAGCTCCTTCTCCGCCCAGGTCGCCGAGGTGACACGGTCGCTGATGTACACCTGCACCGTCTCCAGCGCCGGGCGGGAGCCGGTGTTGGAGACCGTGACCCGGGCAAGCACCGTGTCGCCCGGCCCGACCTCCGGCGTGCGCACCTCCAGGTCCGCGTACTCCACCGTGGTGTAGCTCAGGCCCTCACCGAAGGCGAAGGCCGGGCTCTGGGTGAGGTCGGCGTAGCGGGTGCCGTGCTGGCCGCGCACCTGGTTGTAGTACGTCGGCTGCTGGCCCGCGTGGCGTGCGTAGGAGATCGGCAGCCGCCCCGTGGGTTCGATCAGACCGAGCAGGAGTTCGGCGACGGCCCGGCCGCCGAGCATGCCGGGGTTCGCGGCGTGCACGATCGCCGCCGCGCCGAGCGCCGAGGGCGGCAGCACCAGCGGCTTGGCGCTGATGACCACGACGACCAGCGGCTTGCCCGTGGCGGCGAGCGCGTCGAGGAGCGCGATCTGGGCGCCGACGAGTTCCAGGGTCGCGGTGGACTTGCCCTCGCCGATCAGCTCGACGCGGTCGCCGACGACCGCGACGACATGGTCGGCGGCCCGCGCGGCCTCGACAGCCTCCGCGATGAGCGCCGGGTCCGGGGCGGCCGGCAGCACCACGTCGGGCCTGGGCTGCCCGTCGGGGAAGAACGCCCCTTCCGGGTCCGGCCCGACGGTGAGGATGTCGGCGCCGCGCGCGTACGTGACGGTCCAGTCCGCGGGCGCGTGTTCCCGGAAGCCGTCGAGGACGGTACGGATCATGTGGCGCGGGTGTCCGTCCGGCAGCCAGTCGGCCTGGCCCGAGGAGCCCGCCCAGTCGCCGAGCTGGGTCTGCGCGTCGTCGGCGTTCGGGCCGACGACGGCGACCGTACGCGGCGCCGACCCGGCCGGCGCGGCGGCACGCCCCTCGGAGTCCGGCCGGAACCCGCCCGCCAGCGGCAGCGTGCCGTCGTTGGCCAGCAGGACCAGCGAGCGGCGGGCCGCCTCCAGGTTCAGTTCGGCGTGCGCGGCGCTGCCGATGACCGCGCGCTGGCGGGCGGTGTCGGGGTGGCGCGGATTCTCGAAGAGGCCCAGCTCGAACTTGAGCGTCAGGACGCGGCGGACGGCGGCGTCGATCTCCGTCTCCTCCAGCATGCCCCGGGCGACCGCCTCCTGGGCGCCCTCGAAGAACTGCGGGGTCGTCATCACCATGTCGTTGCCCGCACGGACGGCGGCCGCCGCGGCCTGGGCGTGGTCGGCGAACACCCGCTGCTCCCACACCATCCGGCCGACGTTGTCCCAGTCCGTCACCAGGGTGCCGGTGTATCCCCACTCACCGCGCAGCACGTCGTTCAGCAGCCAGTCGTTGACGGTGACGGGCACCCCGTCCATGGACTGGTAGCCGAGCATGAACGTACGGCAGCCCTCGCGCGCGACCCGTTCGAAGGGAGGCAGGAACCACGAGCGGAGCTTGCGCCGGGAGAGGTCCGCCTCGCTCGCGTCCCGGCCGCCCTGGGTTTCGGAGTAGCCCGCGAAGTGCTTGGCGCAGGCCAGGATCGCCGTCGGGTCGCCGAGCCCGTCCCCCTGGTAACCGCGCACCATGGCCGAGGCCAGTTCGCCGATCAGGTACGGGTCCTCGCCGAACGTCTCGCTCACCCGGCCCCAGCGCAGATCGCGGGCGATGCAGAGCACGGGGGAGAACGTCCAGTGGATGCCGGTCGCCGCCACCTCCACGGCCGTGGCCCGCGCGACCCGTTCCAGCAGCTCCGGGTCCCAGGACGCGGCCAGGCCGAGCTGGGTGGGGTAGATGGTGGCGCCCTCCCAGAAGGAGTGACCGTGGATGCAGTCCTCCGCGACGAGCAGCGGAATGCCGAGCCGGGTCCGCCCGGTGAGTTCGGCCGCCTCCCGGACACGTTCGGGGGCGGCGTGCAGGATCGACCCGGCGTGCAGGTCGTCCACGAGGTGCCGTACGCCGTGCTTGGCGTTCAGCTGGAGCATCTGACCGACCTTCTCGGGCAGCGTCATGCGTCCGAGGAGGTCCTCGACCCGTTCGGGAACGGGCAGCGACGGGTCGCGGTAGGGCGGAGTGGAGCCCACGGATGGTCCTTTCACAGCGGTGGTACGTCTCGCGTCGTGCGATCGCGCCGACGGCTTCCCACAGGCCGGGACACCGCGACACGTCATCAGATCCTCACCGCACCGACGTAGATCGTCCACCAGCCGTGTGTTCCGGATGGGCAGCCTGTGGTCTGGACAAATCGGCCGAGGCGCCGTTCCATGACCAAGGCCGCGCGTCAGCAGGGTCGTTCCATCAGCAAGACCGTTCCGGTTCACACAGGTGTCGATCAGGGAGGTCCGTCGGTGAGGGTGCACAGGGCAGACAGCTACCGGGAGAAAGCACCGCTGAGCACGTCCCCGGCCGGGCGGCGGGAGGGCCGCCCGAGGTTTCGGAAACTCGGACTCGGGCTGCGGGGCCTGGTCGGCGCCGCGGTCCTCGTCGTCGCCTTCCCCTCCGTCGCGTTCGCGGCGCCCCCGGCCGCGCTGCCCGGCAACGCCACGGCCGAGGAGTCCAGGTGGCAGCCCGCGATGGACTACGACGGGGACGGCTGCTACCCGACCCCCGCCATCGGCCCGGACGGCACCCTGAACGGGGGCCTCAAGAACACCGGTGCCCTCAACGGCGACTGCCGTGACCTCTCCGATCTGGAGAACACCAACTCCTACGTGCGCTCCAAGTGCAACAACGGCTGGTGCGCGTACCTCTACGACTTCTACTTCGAGAAGGACCAGGCCGTCCCCGGGCCCGTCGACTGCTGCGGCCACCGGCACGACTGGGAACACGTCGTGGTGTGGGTGAGCGACGGGGCGGCGCGGTACGTCTCGACCTCCGCCCACGGGGACTACCGGACGAGCCCCGCCTCCGAGGTCGCCTGGGAGGGGGAGCATGCGAAGATCGTGTACCACAAGGACGGGGCGAGCACGCACGCGATGCGCCTGGCGAGCGCCTCCGAGGCGCCGGAGAACCACAAGGGCGCCTGGCAGTACCCGACGCTCGTCGGCTGGGACGGCTACCCGGCCGGCATCCGTGACATCCTCACCTCCGCCGACTTCGGCAGCGCCAGCATGGCGATCAAGGACAGCTCGTTCAACGGCAACCTGGAGTCCGCCAAGCCCGGCGGCATCCCGTTCGACCCCCACGCCTGAGCGGTGTTCCGCTCCTGACCCGGCTGCCGCGCCGCCGGCCGGCGCGCGGCAGCCGGCGCGGGCCGCGCGAAATCCGGCCGTCCGCGCTGTGTGCTAGACATGCCTCAACCAAAGGGGCTCATGTGCACCAGCTCAAACTCGGAGTTCTGTCGCAGTCCCGAAAAGAGAACGAATGGCGGCTGCCGATCCATCCGGCGCACGTCGACCGGATAGACGCCGACCTCAGGCAGCACATCTACCTGGAACACGGATACGGCGAGCGCTTCGGCGTCGGCGACGCCGAACTCGCCGCGTCCGTCGCCGGGCTCAGGTCCCGGGAGCAGCTCGTCGCCGAGTGCGACGTCATCCTGCTGGCCAAGCCGCTCGTCGAGGATCTCGCGGAATTCCGCGAAGGCCAGATCCTGTGGGGCTGGCCGCACTGCGTCCAGGACACGAAGCTCACCCAGACGGCTGTCGACCGGCGGCTGACCCTGATCGCCTTCGAGGCGATGAACCACTGGACGCCGGACGGCCGGTTCAATCTGCACGTCTTCCACAAGAACAACGAACTCGCCGGCTACAGCTCCGTCCTGCACGCCCTGCAGATCAACGGCTCCACCGGTGACTACGGGCGCCGGCTGCGCGCGGCCGTGCTCGGCTTCGGCGCGACGGCACGCGGGGCGGTGACGGCCCTGAACGCCCATGGCGTACACAATGTCGACATCCTCACCCAGCGGGGCGTCACCGCGGTCAGCTCGCCGATACATTCGGCGCGGATCGTACAGTTCGATCACGACAACGCCGACCCGCGCCGCAGCGAGGTCCTCATCGGGAACGAACGGCAGCCGCTGGCCGAGTTTCTCTCCGGCCACGACGTGATCGTCAACTGCGTGCTCCAGGACACCGACGCCCCGCTGACCTTCCTCGTGAACGAGGACCTGGGCGCCCTCGCTCCCGGAACGCTGATCGTCGACGTGTCCTGCGACGAGGGCATGGGCTTCAGCTGGGCGCGGCCCACCACGTTCACCGAACCGAGCTTCCTCGTCGGTGACAACGTGCGCTATTACGGCGTGGACCACAGCCCCTCCTATCTGTGGAACTCCGCCACCTGGGAGATCAGCGAGGCCCTGCTGCCGTATCTGCGCCCCGTGCTGCGCGGGCCGGAGGGCTGGGAGTCGAACCGGACCCTGAGAAGCGCCGTCGAGATCCGTGACGGTGTCATCCAGAACCCCGCCGTGCTGTCCTTCCAGGGCCGGTCCCCGGAGTATCCGCACGAGCCCGTCCCCGCCTGAGCGCGGGTGCCGGCCCGCCGGCCGAACGGAGCCTCCGTGCCGGTGCCCGCCTGAGCGCATGCGCCCGGCCGCTCAATCGAGTGCCCGCGCCCGTGCCGCGTGCCCGCCGGGGCGTGGCCGTCGCGTCCGGCGGCATCCCGGCATCCACGGGCATCCCGGCATCCACGGGCATCCCAGCGCCCACGGGACTCACACCCGCCGGTACAACCGGCACCCCGGCATGCCCGGCGCCCCGTACGACGAACGGTCGTGCGGGGCGCCGCCGCGTCGCGAGGTTTCCCGGCCCCGAGCGCCCGGAGGAGCTTCGGAGGGGCCCGGAGCCATTACCTCCTTTGGCATAGGTGATTCTTCCCAGCGACATGGCCGGGTGCCCGACCGATCCCTCCCCGCAGCAGACCTCGACCGTGTGGCCCAGCGCCTCACGGCGCTGCTGCCTGTGCTCGTGAGGGCCGTCGACCGGCGGCTGGCGACCGATTTCGCCCACCCCAGGCCCCCGGAGGGCCGGCTCGCCCTGCTGCGCCTGGTGGGGGAGCGGGACGGCATCACCGTCCGCGAAAGCGGCACAGACGCTGCTCATGAAGCCCGACAACGTCAGCGCGCTGGTGTCCGAACTGGTCGAACTGGTCCGGCAGAGCGAACTGCTCCGCCGGCAGGACAGCCGGGACAAGCGTGTCGCGCATCTGCACGTCACGGACGTCGCCCGGCAGCGGCTGGACGAGGCGCGCCGCCGCCCCCCGGGGACGCCACGGGGCTGGCGCGCCTCCGGCGGAACTGCCGGGGCCGGCCGGGGTGTGCGTCCCGGCCGGCCCCCGGCGTCGTGGTCCCGGCGTCGTGGTCTTCGTGTTGTCCCGCCGTTGTCCCACCGGCGCCTCGCTGTTGTCTCCCCGTTGTCTCACCGGCGACGGCGAGTCAGCCTCGGCAGGGCCGGGCGGCCGCCGGCGCCGGCGGACCGGACGGTGGATCAGAAGTCCGCCGCGCTGCCGCGCACGACGCAGGAGCGCTGGTTCTCCCAGCCCCAGCCGTCGCCGTCCGGGTCCGAGGCGCTGCCGTTCACGCAGTACGGGTAGCCGTTCGGGGCTGTCCCACCGTCGCTGCCCCCGTCGTCACCACCCCCGTCGTCACCGCCGCCGCTGTAGACAGCGGCCTCGCGGGAGGTGGACGCGACTCCGTTGCTGCCGTTGAAGAAGCGGTTGCCCCAACTGGTCAAGGAGTCCGGGTTGAAACCGCTGACCATGTCCAGGTATTCGACACCGCTGCCGTTGCCGCTCCAGGACCAGCCGATGTAGCCGATGCCCAGCGACTGGGCGGTCGCCATGATGGCGTTCTCGTCGGGGTTGCCGTCGCTGTGGTTGTCGCCGAACTCGCCGATGACGAGAGGCAGGCCGCTGTTCACGAAGTGGTTGAGGTACGACTGCACCTCGGACGCGGTGTCGTAGACGCCGTACATGTGGATCGAGAAGATCGTGTTGCGGTCGGGGTCGGAGGCGAACACCGACGCGGCGTTGTCGCGCATCGTGCCGGACCAGTCCTGCCCCCAGTTCGGCGCGTCGACCATCAGGGCGTGGTCGAAGCCCGCGTTCCGCATCTTCGCCACGGCGTTGGAGGTCGCCGATGTCCAGGCGCTGTAGTTGTTGTTGCCGTACGGCTCGTTGCCGATGTTGATGACGACGTAGTTCTCCTGGCCGTCGAGCGCGCTCTTGACGCCGGTCCAGTAGTTCACGGCCTGGTCGAGCGTGGCCGCGCCGCCCTCCTCGCCGTAGCCGGTGGTGTCGTGCACCTCCAGGACGCAGATCAGCCGGTTCTGCTTGCACCGGCCGACGATGTCCGAGACCTCGGAGGCGCTGGTCTGCGACCACCGCTGGCCGCTGGCGAGCACCACACGGACCGTGTTGGCGCCCTTGGCCTTGATGGCGGCGAGCGAGGAGGAGGTCTCGCCCGGGTACCAGGCGTGGGCCGCGTTGACGCCGCGCATGACGAAGTCGCTGCCGCCCGCCTCGACGACGCGGCCGTTGCTCACCTTGATCCCGGTCGCCGCCTCCGCGTCCGGCGCGGGGCCGGACACCGAGACCAGCAGCCCGAACACGGCGGTGGCCGCGGCCGTCAGAAAGGTGCGTCTCGAGCGTGGGTTCACTTCTGCTCCTCGGGAGGACGTGGGGTGACACGGGCGAGGTCTGTGCTGCTCTCCTGACAACGTTGTCGGATGGTGACAACGTTGTCGGGCTTTGTCGGGCCCTGCCCGTACGGGATGGGACTCGGTCGTTCCTGTGTGCTGACCGGCTCGCCGGTGATCTCGTCCGCCGTGCCCAGCGGCGGCGTCGCAGCGGTGCCGGGGAGTTCCCGGGGAGGAACCGCCGCACCCGTCGGCTCTTCCCGGCCCCTGGCGGTGATGGTGCCGTGCGGCGTCCGCTGCGCGGCTGCCGTGTTCCGCCTCCCACATGACGCCCGATTGTTCCCGCCATGTCAATAGCCGGTGACGGAGAGTTCTCCGTGCGCGCTCCCGTGCTCCGCGCTCCCGCACTCCCGTCCGCGGGCCCGCGCGGCGGGCGGCGGGCGGCGCGGCGGGGTGCCGCCCGCGGGGGCGGCCGCTCCGCCTTCCGGGAATTCCGTCCGTACCCGGTCCGCGACGGCGGACCTTGGCTAAACTGCGGCCCTTGACAGGGGCAGGGGCCCAGAGGTGCCGTGTTGGGGGTTGCGTGGTGGTCACCGGTCGTGTTGTGCGTTTCGACAGCGCGCGAGGCTATGGATTCATCGCTCCCGATCATGGTGGCGAGGATGTCTTTCTGCACGTCAACGACCTGTTGATACCCGAGCATCACGTACGCGCGGGACTGGCCGTGGAGTTCGAGATCGAGGAGGGCGAGCGCGGGCTGAAGGCGTCCTCGGTCCGGTTCGCGCCCGGCGCGGAAGCGCCTCGCGGAGGCCCGTCGTCGAGCCTGCCCGCGACAGTGGTGTCCTCGGCACCGGCCCTGCGGGCGGCCCCGGCCGGCGACATGATGTGCGATGTGCTCAGCGCCGACGAGTACACCCGCGACGTCACCGAACTGCTGCTGGACGCGGTCCCGTCGCTCACGGGTGACCAGATCCGGCTCGTCCGCTCCGCGATGCTGCAGTTCGCCAAGCGGCACGGCTGGACCGAGGGCTGACCGGAGCGGCGAGGGCTGATCGGGGCGTCGGGGGCTGACGAAGCGCCGGGGGCTGAGGCCGGGACGCCGAGGGGGTGCGTGAGGCCGGGCCGGTCAGCAGGCCGGCCGGCAGCCCGGATTCCGGTCCGGCGGCGGTCTTCCGCCGGTCACCGCGCCGCTGCCGGGCCGTACGTACGTCCCGCCGTCGCCAGGACGTATTGCGGCCGTCCCGGCGCCGCCGGAACGGTACGGCCCGCCGTGACCGGGCCGGCCGCTCGGCCCTCCCGGTCGGCGGTGGCCCGATTCCCGCCGGTCAGTTCCTCCCGCCGGAACCCGCGGCGGGAACGTGCCGCTGCCACCCGAACGGCGGGGGACCGCCCGGCGGCACCGGCGCCGTGTGGCCGTGTTCGGCCGCGAGGTCCTCGAACGAGGTGCCGTCGATCCTGCGGTCCAGGGTCTCGGTCATGTACGGGCACTCCTGCGCGGGATGGTCCGCGGGGCACCGCAGGGCGTGTCCCAGGAAGTGCTGCGCCGCCCGGGCCCGGGCGACGAGTTCGTCGAGCGCGTCCAGCTGTTCCCGTACGGCCGCACGCCACTGCTCGCCCGGGTCGTCGAGAACCGCGCCCGCGGCGTCCAGACTCATGCCGACCCGCTGCATCAGTTGCAGGAACACCAGGCGGCGCAGCTGCTCCCTGCCGTACATCCGGCGCCCGCCGCGCCGCTCGGCGGGCCGCACCAGCCCGCGTTCCTCGTAATAGCGCAGTGCCGACGCGTTGACCCCGGTGATCCGGGCGGCTTCGCCGATTCCCACGAGTTCCATGCGGGCCATTTGACTTCAAGCCGACTTGAACCACCAGCCTCTTCCGCATGGACACCACATCGCACGCGTGGGCCGTGGACCGGCCCGTCACCTCTGCCTTCGCCCACCCGTCCGGTCTGAAGGGGCGGCTCGCCGGGCGGTTCATGCTGCGGACGAACAACCAGTGGGGCGTCCTCGGCGTCCTCGGCGTCCGGCCGGGCGACCACGTGCTGGAAGTCGGCTACGGCCCCGGCGGACTCATGCGGCTGCTGGCGGACCGGACCGGGGCCGCGGTCGTCCGGGGCGTGGACCCCTCGCCCGAGATGCGCGCGCTGGCGAGCCGGGTCAACCGGGCCGCCGTCCGCGCGGGCCGGGTCGTGCCGAAGACCGGCACGGCACAGGACACCGGCCTGGACGACCGTGCCGTCGACCGGGTCGTATCGGTCAACAACGTGGCGATCTGGCCGGATCTGGAGGCCGGGATCGAGGAGTCGCGCCGGGTGCTGAGGCCCGGGGGAGTGCTGGTGGTCGCCTGGCACGGCGGTACGGATCCCGGGCGCGCCGCCGGCCGGCTGCGGCTGCCCGCCGACAAGCTCGACCGGATCGAGGAGGCTCTGGAGTCCCGCTTCCCCCGGGTGACGCGAGGGGCGCTCCGGGAGCTGGACGTCTTCCGGGCCGTGCGCTGAGCCCCGGCAGCTCGACGGGCGTGCGGCGGAACGGGCCGGGCTCCGGGCCTGTTGCGGTCGGGGTGCGTGGGGCACGTCCCGCGGGGCGGGGACCGGGCTCCGGGTCCGTTCCGGCGGGGGGTGCGGGCGCCTT
>NZ_WHPN01000345.1 GCF_009735685.1 Streptomyces lycii
CGCGGTGGCCGGGGCGCTCCGCCGGTGGACGAACGCCGCGAAGACGGGCGGGGCTCAGGCGCCCATCATGTGCACGCCGCCGTCGACGTGCACGATCTCGCCGGTGGTCTTCGGGAAGAAGTCGGACAGCAGCCCCACGACGCCGCGGCCGGCCGGCTCCGGGTCGGCCAGGTCCCAGCCGATCGGGGCGCGGTGGTTCCAGACGTCGGCCAGCTCCTCGAAGCCCGGGATGGACTTCGCCGCCATCGACTTGATCGGGCCGGCGGAGACCAGGTTGCAGCGCACGTTCTTCGCGCCGAGGTCCCGGGCCAGGTAGCGGCTGGTCGACTCCAGGGCGGCCTTGGCGACGCCCATCCAGTCGTACTTCGGCCAGGCGACCTGCGCGTCGAAGGTGAGGCCGACGACCGAGCCGCCGCGCGGCATGAGCGGCAGGCAGGCCGTGGTCAGCGACTTGAGGGAGTACGCGGAGACGTGCACGGCCGTGCCGACGTCCTCCCAGCTCGCCTCCAGGAAGTTGAAGGCGCCCTGCGGACCGAAGGCGATCGAGTGCACGATGCCGTCGAGCCCCGCCTCCCCGGTGTGCTCGCGCACCCGGTCGGCGAGCCCGTCCAGGTGCTCCTGGTTGGTGACGTCCAGCTCGATGACGGGCGCGGGCTTCGGCAGCCGCCTGGCGATCCGCTCGACGAGGGTGAGCCGCCCGAAGCCGGTCAGGATCACCTCGGCGCCCTCGTTCTGGGCGACCTTGGCGGCCTGGAAGGCGATCGACGACTCGGTGAGGACGCCGGTGACGAGAATGCGCTTGCCTGCGAGGATTCCACTCATGACGTTCAGTGACCCATGCCCAATCCGCCGTCGACGGGAATGACGGCTCCAGTGATGTACGCGGCGTCGTCGGAGGCGAGGAAGCGGACCGCGGAGGCGACTTCCTCGGGCTGCGCGTACCGCTTGAGCGGTACCTGCTCGACGATGCCCTTCCGCTGCTCCTCGCTGAGCTCGCGGGTCATGTCGGTGTCGACGAAGCCGGGCGCGACGACGTTGAAGGTGATGTTCCGGGAGCCCAGCTCGCGGGCGAGCGAGCGGGCGAACCCGACCAGTCCGGCCTTGGAGGCGGCGTAGTTGGCCTGCCCGGCCTGGCCCAGCAGCCCGATCACCGAGGAGATCAGCACCACGCGGCCCCTGCGCGCCCGCAGCATGCCCCGGTTGGCGCGCTTGACGACGCGGAAGGTGCCGGTGAGGTTGGTGTCGAGGACGGCGCTGAAGTCCTCCTCGGACATCCGCATGAGCAGCTGGTCACGGGTGATGCCGGCGTTGGCCACCAGCACCTCGACCGGGCCGTGCTTCTCCTCGATCTCCTTGTAGGCCTGCTCCACCTGCTCGGAGTCGGTGATGTCGCACTTCACGGCCAGGCATCCCAGCTCGGCCAGTGCCTGCGGCGGCTCTCCCGACCGGTAGGTGTACGCGACCTTGTCGCCGGCGTCGGCGAAGGCGCGGGCGATGGCGAGGCCGATGCCCCGGTTGCCTCCGGTGACGAGAACCGAGCGGCTCAACGGATCACCCTTTCACTAGCGGACTGGACATCCCGAAACTATCGGTACGCACCGCTCCGGGAAGACCCGGCCCCCGACAGGGCGTACCGGCGCATGCTGTGGGTTTCCTACAGAAGCGCGGCACCGCCGGTCCGCGGGCGCGGGCGCCGGGAACAGCCGTACCAGCGGTACGGGCCCGCTGTTCCGGCGGCGCGGAGACCACTGTGCCGGGGGCGCGGAGACCACTGTGCCGGGGGCGCGGAGACCACTGTGCCGGGGGCGCGGAGACCACTGTGCCGGGGGCGCGGAGACCGCTGTGCCCGGGGGCCGCGGAACCCCGCTGTTCCCGGGAAGCGGAGCCCGCTGTTCCGCCCGGCGCTCACTGCCGCCGCAGGGAGCGGCTGACGCCCGCGGCCGTCGTCGTGGCCAGCACCCAGCCGGTGACGATCAGCACGTACGACAGCCACTGGTACCCGCCGCGCGGCGCGAAGGCGCTCTCCTGGCCGAAGCCGATGATGGGCAGCAGCAGGTCGAGGGTGTAGAAGACCGCGTTGAACTGCGGTGCCTCGTCGGCCTTCAGCGGGGCGGGCGGGCGGAACCCGAAGGCGAGGGCGCCGGTGACCAGCAGGGCCAGCAGCCAGCCGGCGGCACGCATCGGGCGGAAGCCGTAGCCGACGGTGGCGTCCTGGAGATGCCCCCAGATCCGGGCGTACCGGGGCAGGGTCCGCCGCCGGCGGCGGAGCTTGGCGAGCTGGACGGTCCGGGCGGCGGCCTCGTCCCCCACGGTGCGGTACGCGGCGGTCAGCTGCTCGTAGGCGAAGGGCACGTACCCGCCCGCCTCGCGTTCGAGCAGCGGGAGGCGTTCCGCCGCCGGCAGATGCGGGGCGAGGACCCGGTAGGTGAGGCCGTCCAGCCGTACGGTGCCGGGCCACACCGAGGGCGGTACGTGCAGCAGGTCGATCTGGGCGCGGCGCAGGTTCACGGTGCCCCGTACCGGGACGGCCTCCCGCAGCCACAGTTCGCCGATGACACAGCTGGTGGCGCGCAGGGCCTGCCCGTCCGGGGTGGCGAGCCGGGCATACGCGAGGTCGAGCTGGCGGGGTATCCGGGCCCCGCTGAGATTGACCCGCCCCTCGGCGCGGAGCCGTTTGGCGCGTACGTCGGTGCCGACCGCGAGGGTCTCGGCGTGCAGGGCGGTGGCGCCGGGGGCGCTCAGCTCGGCGTCCTCCAGGTTGACCAGCCCCTCCACCGAGGCGCCGTTCAGCCGGATGCCGCCGTGCGCGACGAGACCGGCGGCCCAGATGTCCGATCCGACGACGGCGTGGTTCAGCTGGAGGATCGGCTCGCCGGGATCGTCGTACTCGTCGGGGCCCAAGTCGTCCTGCCCGGCGCCCGGTCGGGAGGCGGCGGGGTCGGCGCCGGCCGGTTCCGTGGTCCCGAGGCGCGCGCTGTTGAGGAAGAGGGAGCGGGCGATCTGCGCGCCCGCGAGCCGTACGGGGCCGGTGAACCGGCAGCAGTTGATCCGCAGGCTCCCGTCGACGCTCAGTGCGCCGGCGGTCAGCCCGGGCAGGACCGAGTCGCTGAGCTTGAGATCCCGCAGTTGCGCCCCGTGCAGGTTCGGGCGCCGGTCGAACCAGCAGGCCCGGAGCTGCACCGGGTGCTCGACCGTGCCGTACTTCAGATGGAGCTTGCCGGTGATGCGCGCGCCCTTGAGCTTGAGTCCCGCGATCTGGCCGGGCTCGGCCGGTCCTTCGAGCAGCAGGGCCCGCAGCACCTCGGCGCGCACGGTGCGGTCCGGCCCCCAGGAGGCCCCGGTCCGGGGGTCCTCGTCGCCCGATGCCCGGAAATCGACGCCGGCGCCGCGCGGGAACGCCTCCAGGACACGGCGTTCCGCCGGGGTGAGCTCGGTGATCTGCACCGGGCGGATGGTGTCGCGGGCCCGTCGGGGCTGTCAACCTGCCCCCGGCGGGCGGGGGTTCGCCCCGGGCGGGACGTGCGAGGCGGCGGCTCACCGGGAAGGGCGGCGCCGGTCGCGGCGGCGAACGGTGCC
>NZ_WHPN01000346.1:0-2463 GCF_009735685.1 Streptomyces lycii
GCGGCGGCGCGGCGTTCCGGCTGCCGGACACGTCCGCGACCGGATGCCCCGTACAGCTAACCTCGCCGGGCGAGGGAGGCACATCGTGGAGAGCACCGAGGACCGGCCCGCGGACCGGCACACCGAGCGGCGGGCGGAGCAGCAGACCGAGCGGCGGGCGAAGGGGCGGACCGAGCGACGGGCGAAGGGGCGGACCGAGCGACGGGCCGGACAGCACATCCGGCAGCACACGCAGCCGCACACGCGGCAGCCCGCCGGGCGGGTCGTCGTCGCGCTGGCGGGCGCGGGCGTCCGCCGCCACACCACGGACCAGCTGATCCTGGACGGCATCGACTGGACGGTGCGGTCCGGTGAGCACTGGGCGCTGCTCGGCGCCAACGGCGCGGGCAAGACGACCGTGCTGCGGCTCGCCGGCGCGCTGATGCACCCGACGACCGGCACGGTGGAGGTCCTGGGCCACCGGCTCGGCCGAGTCGACATGCGCGAACTGCGCGCGCACATCGGCCTGGTGTCCTCGGCCCAGAAGGTGCCGCTGGACGCCACCGGGCACACGGTGGTGCTCACCGGGGCGACCGGCACCGTGCAGCCGCTGTGGAAGAAGTACGACGCGGCCGTGCGCGAACGGGCGTACGAGCTGCTGGCCGAGCTGGAGGTCAAGGAGCTGGCCGACCGCCCGTACGGTGTCTGCTCGGGCGGCCAGCGGGCGCGCCTCCTGATCGCCCGCGCGCTGATGGCCGACCCCTCGCTGCTGCTGCTCGACGAGCCGTTCAACGCGCTCGACCTGCCGTCCCGCGAGGACCTGATCGACACCATGCACCGGCTGGCCACGGGGCGGCCGGAGCTGGCGACGGTGACGGTCACCCACCATCTGGAGGAGCTGTCCCCGGCCATCGGCCACGCGCTGCTGCTGCGCGACGGGCGGGTCCGGGCGGCCGGGCCGGTCGCCGAGGTGCTGACGGACGCACGGATGACGTCCTGCTTCGGCCGCCCGATCGAGGTCGTCCGGCACGAGGGCCGCTGGCTGGCCCGCTCGGGCCGCCGCTCCGGCTGACCGGCGCCGCTCCCCCGCCCCGGCGGGCCCGCCTCCGCTCCCCGTCCGGCGGGCACCCGCTGCCGGACCTGCCGGGCCCGCGCACCGTCGGCCAACGGCCCGCCGCGCGCGGGAAGACGGGCCGGGGCGGCAGGTCGTCGAACGCCCGGAGGGGGCGCACGCGGTCATGCGTGCGCCTGTCGGCCGAACAAGTCACGTCCAGGGGATTGACGTCCTTGCTGACAGGCAGTCTCCTAATTGGGTGACCGGCGGTAACCCACGAGCGAGGTGGCCACAGCCATGACGACCACGACCGAATCCAGCGGGCCCCGGGACGCCCTCGGACACCTGAAGGACCGGGAGCGGGTGGCCGAACGGCTGCTGGACTCGTCGGCCAAGCACTCCTTCGACCCCGACGCCGAGCTGGACTGGGACGCGCCCTTCGTGGACGGCCTCTGGCACTGGCCGCCGGAGCTGGTCTCGCTCTACGACACCCCGCTGTGGAAGCGGATGTCCGAGGAGCAGCGGATCCTGCTGTCCGCGCACGAGGCCGCGTCGCTCGCCTCGCTCGGCATCTGGTTCGAGATCATCCTGATGCAGCTGCTCACCCGGCACATCTACGACAAGTCGCCGACCAGCGCCCATGTGCGCTACGCCCTCACCGAGATCGAGGACGAGTGCCGGCACTCGAAGATGTTCGCGCGCCTGATCGAGAAGGGCGGCACGCCCGTCTATCCGGTCACCAGGGTGCACCACAACCTCGGACGGCTGTTCAAGACGATCTCCACCACCCCCGGGTCGTTCACCGCCACCCTGCTCGGCGAGGAGATCCTCGACTGGATGCAGCGGCTCACCTTCCCGGACGAGCGCATCCAGCCGCTGATCCGCGGCGTCACCCGGATCCATGTGGTCGAGGAGGCCCGGCACGTGCGGTACGCGCGTGAGGAGCTGCGCCGCCAGATGACGACCGCGCCGCGCTGGAGCCGCGAGTTCACGCGGCTGACCTCGGGCGAGTTCTCCCGGGTGTTCGCGAAGGCGTTCATCAACCCGGACGTCTACACCAACGTCGGCCTGGACAAGCGCGAGGCCGTGGCCCAGGTGGCGGCGAGCCCGCACCGGCGCGAGGTCATGCAGACCGGCGCCAAGAAGCTCACCGACTTCCTCGACGAGATCGGGGTGCTGCGGGGCGCCGGACGCGCCATGTGGCGCAGCTCGGGCCTGCTCGCCTGACGTTCCCGGCTCCCGGCCGCCCCGCGGACGCACCGGCCGCCTCGCGGACGCACCGGCCGTCTCACCGACACCCCCGGCCGCCTCACGGACGCACCGGCCGTCTCACGAACCCACCGGCCGTCTCACCGACACCCCCGGCCGCCTCACGGACGCCCGGGTCCTCCGGGGGACGCCCCGGCGCCTGCTCGCGGTCGCCGGTCGCG
>NZ_WHPN01000346.1:2501-5177 GCF_009735685.1 Streptomyces lycii
CCCGCGCGACCGGGCCGGTTCCGGCCCCTCCGCCCGGCCGGTTGCCGCACCGGCCCTCTCCCCCGCCGGACGCCGGATACGCTCGGGGCATGGACGGCAGCGGAACCGCCCCGGCAGCACGGCACACACGCGGCACCCCGGGTGCCGCGTACCGCAGGCTGACCGTCGAGCAGCGGCGCCGCCAGCTGCTCGAGGCGGCGCTCGGGCTGTTCGCCCACCGGGCGCCCGAGGACGTGTCGCTCGACGACGTCGCGCACGCCGCCGAGGTCTCGCGCCCCCTGGTCTACCGGTACTTCCCCGGCGGCAAGCAGCAGTTGTACGAGGCCGCGCTGCGCAGCGCGGCCGACGAGCTGGAGCTGTGCTTCGCCGAGCCGCAGACCGGCCCGCTGACCCGCCGCCTCACCCGGGCGCTGGACCGCTACCTGGGCTTCGTCGACGAACACGACGCCGGTTTCAGCGCCCTGCTGCGCGGCGGCAGCGTCGCCGACACCTCGCAGACCTCCGCCATCGTGGACGGCGTCCGGCGGGCCGCCGCCGAGCAGATCCTCGTACACCTGGACGTGCCGGACCCCGGGCTGCGGCTCGGGATGGCCGTGCGGACCTGGATCGCGGCCGTCGAGGCGGCCTCGCTGATCTGGCTGGACGAGGAGAAGCAGCCGCCGGCCGGGGAACTGCGCGACTGGCTGGTGGACCACTTCGTCGCCCTGCTCACCGCCACCGCCGCCGGTGATCCGCAGACCGCCCGGGTGGCCCGCGCCGCGCTGTCCCGGGAACGGCCGGACGGCTCCGTGGGACGGCTCGCCCGGCGGGTGCTGCCGGTGATCGCCGAAGCGGGACATCTGCTGGCCGGCGGCACGGACGGCCCCGGGGACGCTGCGGGCTCCGCGGACCGGGACACGGCCGGAGCCGGAGGCGGCCCGGCCGGAGCCGGAAGCGGCCCGGGTGGGGCCGGGCCGGCGCCCGCCGTCACACTGGGACCGTGAGAGCTGAGGAGACACCCTTCGTGGGCGGGCCGCTGGACGGCCGGGTGCTGCCCGTGCTGACCGGCGTGACGGGCCACCCCCCGAAGGTGTACGAGGTGCCCGTGCCCGCCCCGGAGGGCGGCGGGGAACCGGTCGTGCACGTCTACCGGCGCGAGAGCCGCGGCCACACCCGGCGGCTCGGGCTGCCTCGGGGCTGGATGTACGTGTACGACCCGGACGGGCGGCGGGCCTCCGGGCCGCGGTGGCCGTGGTCGAAGCCGGCCGGTCGTTCCGCGCGCCCGTAACACGCGCCGGTGCCCTCCCCGCGCCGCCGCGCGCCGGGCACCGGCGACACGCGCCCTTCGGGTGACCCGCTCCCCCGGATACGCCCGCTCGCGTTGCGGCGCCCCCGGACCCTGCCGACGATCGCCACGGAGCGTCGTCCGAGCCGGAGGTGATCGCATGTCGGTGCGGGGACATCGGGGGTGTGAGGGGTGCCGGGGGTGCGAGGAGTGCCGGGGGTGCGAGGGATGCCGGGGGTGCGAGGGATGCCGGGGAAACGGTGACCGCCGGGGACGGGTCGCCCGGCGCGGGCGGCCGGGGCGTCCCGCACGGGCCACGACCCTGTGCGCGGCCGCGGTGGTGCTGGCGGTACTGCCCGGCTCTCCCTGCGCGGCGGGCCCCGTACCACCGGGAACGGGCACGGAGACGGGGACGGGCACAGAGGCGGGAACGGGCACGGGAAGCGGGACAGAAACCGGAACGCGATCCGGAGCGAGCACGGAGAGCGGGACGGAATCCGGAGTGGGGACCGTGACCGGGGCCGGGACGGGGACCGAGGCCGGGGCGGAGACCGGAACCGGGACGGACACGGGAGCAGGAGCGGATACGGGAATCGGAGCGGATACGGGGACCGGGGCGGGAGGCCGGGCGGGCACCGGTTACGGGGCCGCCGCCCTTCCCGGTGCCGCCGCGGACCGGCCGGTCGGCGAGCTGCTGGCCTCCTTCCGCACGCTGTACCGGCAGGCCCGGGCGGCCTCCGCCTCGTACCGTGTGACCGGCCGGGAACTGAAGAAGCGGAAGACCGAGGCCCGGCAGCTCCGCGGCGAGCTCGCCCGGGCCCGGTCACGGCTCACCGAGAGCCGGAACGCCGCCGGCCGGCTCGCCCGGGAGCAGTACCGGTCGGGCTCCGGCGGACTCTCCCCGTTCATGCGGGCCGTGCTCAGCGACGATCCGCAACTGGCCCTCGACCAGCGGCATCTGATGCGCCGGATGGGCGCGGTGCGGGCATCCGCCGTGCTGCGGCTGAGCGGCGACGAGGCCCGGCTGGACGAGCTGTCGGGGAAGGCCCGCAAGGCCATGGCCGAGCAGCAGAAACTGGCGGACCGGCACAAGCGGCAGCGGGACCTGGTGGGGCAGCGCTTCGAGGCCGTACAGCAGATGCTGGCGTCGCTGTCGCCGTACCAGCTCGACGCCCTCGGGGTGGGGGGTGCCTACCGAACTCCGGGCGCGGGCACCGGGACACCGGACGGATTCTCCCCGCCTGCCGGATGAGCGCCGGTTCTCCCCGCCTGCCGGTTGAGCACGGGTCCTCCGCGCCTGCCGGTTGAGCACGGGCCCTCCCCACCTCTTCCGCGTGAGCACCGGCCCGCCCGTCCGGGGCCAGCCGGTGCACCGACGCGGAGACACACGGCGCGGAGCCCGCCGTGCCGAC